>JBDNFQ010000033.1:0-8895 GCA_041689715.1 Bacteroidia bacterium | reverse complement strand
GCTCATCTACATTTGGCTTTCTAAATGTAGGTTCCTCAGTTTTAGGATTGATTCCCTCAATAGCTTCTACATCCATAGGTGATGGAAGAATTTCCATTACCATATCAAGCATAACCTGTACACCTTTATTCTTGAATGCAGAACCACACATCATAGGAACTACTTTTCCTGTGATAGTTGCAGATCTCAATGCATCTAATATTTCTCTTTCTGTCAAAGATTCCGAATCCTCGAAGTACTTCTCCATTAAAGTCTCGTCAAACTCCGCAACAGCTTCTAAAAGCTCTTCTCTAAGTTGTCTTGCCTCTTCTACTATATCATCTGGTATTGGAATTTCCTGGAATGTCATACCTTGATCTTCCTCATTCCAAGTGATTCCTCTGAAGTTAATTAAATCAACAACCCCTTTGAAATCATCCTCTGCTCCAATATTTAATTGCAATGGCAATGCATGACTACCAAGCATTTCTTTAACTTGCTTACATACATTAATAAAATCAGCACCTTGACGGTCCATTTTATTTACGAAACCAATTCTTGGTACATTATAGTTGTCTGCTAATCTCCAGTTAGTTTCTGACTGAGGCTCTACACCATCTACCGCACTAAACAAAAAAACAAGACCATCCAATACACGCAAGGATCTATTTACCTCCACAGTAAAATCTACGTGTCCAGGGGTGTCAATAATATTTACGTGGTACTCCTGTTCTCTATAGTTCCATTTTAGGGAAGTAGCAGCAGAAGTAATAGTAATACCTCTTTCTTGCTCTTGTGCCATCCAATCCATAGTCGCCGCACCATCGTGCACCTCTCCTATCTTGTGACTAACACCCCCATAAAACAGAATACGCTCAGTCGTAGTGGTTTTACCCGCATCGATGTGAGCTGCTATACCTATATTCCTTGTGAATTTTAAATCTCTCTTGGCCATCTTCCTTATGCTCTGAAATGAGAAAATGCTTTGTTAGCATCTGCCATCTTATGTGTATCCTCTTTTTTCTTTACTGCAGCACCTTCGCCTTTTGCCGCTGCCAATATTTCTCCAGCTAATTTATTAGCCATTGATTTTTCATTTCGCTTGCGTGAATAGTTTATCATCCATTTCACACCGAAAGAAATTTTAAGGTCAGGCTTTATCTCAGTTGGTATTTGAAAAGTTGCACCACCAACTCTACGGCTCTTAACCATAACTGATGGCATTACATTGTTCAATGCTTTTTTCCACGTTTCTATACCTGCCTCATCTTCTATTTTACTATCTACGATATCTATCGCATCATAAAATATTTTTCGAGCTGTTTCTTTTTTGCCTTGAATCATCATGTTATTGATGAATTTAGCAACTAAAACATCGTTGAATCTTGGATCTGGAACGATGTCTCTTTTTTTAGCTTTCGACTTTCTCATTATTTCTTAGCGTCTTTAGGGCGTTTAGCTCCGTACTTACTTCTTCTTTGAGTTCTTCCTTCTACACCTGCAGTATCTAATGCACCACGAACAATGTGATATCTTACTCCAGGCAAATCTTTTACTCTTCCACCTCTTACCAAAACGATACTATGCTCTTGCAAGTTGTGACCTTCTCCAGGAATGTATGCATTTACCTCATTACCGTTAGTAAGCCTCACTCTCGCTACCTTTCTCATTGCTGAGTTAGGCTTCTTTGGAGTAGTGGTATACACTCTTGTGCATACTCCGCGTCTCTGCGGACAAGCGTCAAGTGCTCTAGACTTACTCTTCTTTGTAAGTGACTTGCGTCCTTTACGTACTAGTTGTTGTATTGTTGGCATATGTTTATATCCGTTTTCTAAAAAGGTCTGCAAAAGTAGTATTAATATATAAGTTTACAAGGCCTGATTTGAAAAAAATAGAATATTATTTACAACCTTCATTTATAGTGTATAAAACATTGTATTCATATGGCTGTATACGCGTATCATTGTTCTTATAAAATAGCAAAGAGTATCAATGTTATGCAGGCATCAGGCATATATTTTATTTCTTCAGAAAAAATAAATAAACTGAAGTGGGACAGTCTTGTGGAACATTCCAATGATGCTTCCGTTTTCTGCTATTCTTGGTATCTAGATTCGTTTTGCAATTGGAGTGCTATTATTTTAGGAGATTATAAAGGTGCCATCGCTATACCTATTAAAAAGAACTGGGGCGTAACAACGGTTTTTCAACCTCCTTTTATACAGAAGTGCCAATGGTTTGGCCAGGCTATAGATCTAGAACAAAGGGAAATTTGCATCAATACTATTCATCGTATTGCCAGCTTAATCAATTTTAATAGTAATATAGACTGGTTAAACAAAGACAAACGCCGGATTAATCTAACGCTCTCTTTAGGTCTCTACGACAAAATTCATGCTAATTATTCTAAATCATTGGTAAAAAATATAAATAAAAATAAGAAGAGTATAGAAGTCCGAGATTCTAAACAAATACATAATGCTATTAAGTTATACAAAAAAGCTTACGGTGATCTAAACCCACATTTAAATCAGTCGGCTTATAATTCTTTGACCCAAATGGCCAATAAAAAAAGTGAGCACATTATCTGTAAGGAGGTGTATAAAAATGGAGTACTAGTAGCTGCATTATTATTTGCAAATGGCAAAGGTAGTTTACACTACATTTTAGGAGCCCCTACACAAATAGGTAGAAAACACAACGCTATCTCTGTAGCTCTAGATAGTGTTATTAAGCAATACTCCAATAGAAATTTGAAATTAGACTTTGAGGGATCTTCTATACCCTCGGTCAAAGCCTTCTATGAATCCTTTGGAGCACAAAATGAACCTTTTTATGAAATAGAAACCGCAAGAAGTTGGATTTTAGGAATGAAAAAAATCTATAATAAAATCTTAAGATCATAAACTAATGGCGTTGAACTCGTAAATCCTTCACCAAACTCCACTCCAATAGCCTCTCCCATCTCTCGAGCCCTTCCATCTAAAAAACGTAAGAATTGTTTAGAGCTAATTGGTGTTTCGTCCTCTTTATAGTCAGGATTATGAAATTGAGTTTTAAAGGCCAAAATACTCTCAATTTTCTTGTTTTGGAATGGAGTAACATCTATCACAAAATCTGGCGTCATATGATAATGTTGTATGTAATGAAACAGACTAGTCGGCCTATGAGCCTCTTGTCGAATCCCGTCTAAGGAGGTCTCTATTTTTTTTAATCCACTTAAGAAAACAGCTTCTTTCACTAAGCTTGCAGCTCTTGGATGATCTATGTGCCTGTCCTCCAGTGCATTGGCTATAATCATTTTGGGCTTATATTTCCTAATCATCTCTATCACTTTCAGCTTGTTCTCATGCGTTAGTTGAAAGGTACCATCGCCTAAATCTAAGTTTTCTCTTATCTCAATACCAAGAATAGAGGAAGAAGAAGCCGCTTCTTCCTGGCGAGTGAACTCTGTACCTCTAGTACCTAATTCACCCTTTGTAAGATCTATAATCCCAACTTTCTTACCCTCAGATATTAGTTTCAATATAGTGCCAGAGCACGCTAATTCAACATCATCAGGATGAGCTCCAAAAACCAATACATCTAATTTCATATTATTTCTTAACACTCAGTTCTTATTCTAGTTTAGCGTATTTGATTATATACTCTATTTGATAATCCTCTATTGGGTCAAATTTCGTATCAATATTTGCATTATACATTTTTGCCCAAATACCATAGAACATAGTACTCGCACTTCCTCTATATTTCTTTAGTATCTCATAAGTTGTACTGCCGGTCTCTCTATGTATAAGTTTTATAAGAAGTTTACCTTGCGATGAAGTCAAAGTCTTTAACTGAGAGATAAACTCTTCTTTTATTGCATCCTCTGTAGCCTTGATGTACTTCTTCTTCGCTTTTTTTGATGTTAGCTGATTTAGATTATCTTCCATCATTTGTATCCTAAAAGCTGCTAACTTGGCATAAGGCATAACTTTCTTTACATTCCTTACGAGCTTTAAATACGCTTCTTTTTCCTCTTTATTATTGAATTCTTTTAGTATGAATTCATCAAACGAGTAAACATAAAATGTATCCCCATCCATATATACTCTTCTCAGTATGAACGCAGAGTCTAGATCTTTGGTCTGAGCGATTGACGGCAGGCTCATTATTGCTAGGCTAAATATTAGTATAATCTTATGCATCTATTACAAATGTATTCAAACGACGTGCCATTAATTTAACAGTTCAGACAGTATCTCTACAGATTTTATCTCTCGGTTTTTAGTAATATGATATTGATAATACTTCAATATCTCATTTAGAGTGCTTTTTCTTAGCTCAGCATTGACCCTTATCTTTTTGTCTGTTGGTCTTACTAAAATATGGGATATAACCTCTGCCACATGGGTAGATGTAGTGTGCAGCCTTTCGTTAGATACAAACATTCCTTCGTCTAAACTTAGGTAGGGAGTCGCACTACTATACTTCCCCAATGGCTGCACCCCTAGGTATTTCGATAAATTAACCAAAAAGAATATAGGATACAAACTATTGGTTTCTTCATTCTCTAATACTAGAATCTCTCTTTGCAAAAAATCAAACAAATATTCATCGCCTTGGTCAAAAGTAATACAGTGATTTAATACCTCAGACAGGAAAAGTGCGATACTTGTCTTTACTATATCTGAATGAATATTAACAAGAAGCTTAGAATTGCGTAGTTCTTTTATTCTATTAATTGATGCATTTGCCTTTTCATAAATGTCTAATTCTACTAACGAAAGTGCCAAAATCATAGAAGGTCGTATGGCTGATTTCCCTTTTCTAATGCTGGGTATGATGTATGTTCTAAGTCCATATTCTTTCGTATACATCTTACTAATTACACTATTCTCACTATAATTAGTGTTTTGTAGTACGATAGCCATAGTCTTTGCAATCATCTATAACTATCTTACGATTAGCAGTTTGGACACCAATGAATCTTCATCATCTTTATTTGCAGAATAGATGAGGTAAACACCTGTTTTGGGTTTATTCCCGTTAAAGTCGAGTCCTTCCCATACGGCTGTACCTCCGGTGGCTATAAGTTCATAAACTACCCTGCCTGCTACATCAGCAATTTTTACGGTCGCATCTTCAGGTAAGCCTGTGATTGTAATTGGACCTTCATATTCTGGATGCACAGGGTTAGGAAAAACTAGTGTGTTCTTATGTAACATAGATGCCTCTGTAGCGTCACCTCTAAAAGATGCTATCCCTTTACTTGTACCAAAAAACACTTCTCCTGTATTTGGAACTATCCCAATACAATTTATCAAACTACTAGGTAGAGGACTATTCTCTGAAGTAAAATGAAAAATGATTCCTGAGCCATCCTCTTTTACCAACCAAGCTCCATTGTTAGTAGCTATCCATTTTCTATTGGCACCATCAATTTTTATATCATTTACCACCTCATTACCGAGCAGCACACCTACATCATTACCGTCATCGATTACTATTTGTTGGGCATCTGCATTCTTACCCCCTTCAAAAACCAAACTTGGGTTATAAAAAACAGCAATTCCGGCTTCCGTTCCCACCCATATTTCATTATCCTTATCTACTGATATTGCTTTTACATTGTTATTTGGTAGTCCCCCGTTATTCTCCCCAGAGGTAAGTAGCCTTCTTTGAATAATCCCATTTGCCGTTTCTCTCATAGCTACAACTCCGATACTACTAGTTCTAGGAGCAATGGCCCATAATTGATCACTTTCATCTACTATCATTTCCCCTAAGCTAGAGGTGCCGACGCTATAATCATTCCAAGTGTTATCAGGTCTTTTTACTGCTAATGCTTTTGAAGTTCCATAGTTAGAAACCCATAGATTCCCTTTACTATCGAAAGCCATTCCCAAAGCTATATCCCTATCTGCAGGGTCAGATTTTATAGTACTGTTTGTATGGTCAAAACGATCAACTTGCTTTCCGTTTACGATTTGGGATAATCCTGTACCAAAACTTCCTAGCCAAATTTCATCATTATTTGGGTTCACGAGTATATTGGTAACATCCGTCACGCCTACTAATGCATCATTATTCTGGACACTGTTAAACCAATTACCGTCCTCATACATATAGAAACCTCTATCATTATAAGTCGGAGCAAATGCGGTAGTATATCCTCCCGAAGTCACCCACATTTTATTACCTTGACCCATCATATCAAAGTTTGTAATATCAAATGGCCCTACAGGCTTAACATAGCCATATTGTGTATTTGGAGTTTTCTTAATAAGCCCCCTATAGAACCCTCCAAACCATAAGTTATTCTGATAGTCAGTAATTGCATAATCCATAAATAACTCACCTACCTCTGTCAGCACATCATCAGCACCTAACCTAGCAATACCTTCCTTTCTACAAACAATCAACTCATTATGAGAACTTACTATACTTTTATAATCCTTAGCTATGCCATCTCCTACCACGTCTACATTACCATTGCTTGTAGAATACAATATATGATTAGAAACAAAGTAGAGTTTGCTATTAAAGACTTCTAAGCTAGAAGCAGAATCGAAAGACGTTAGAGTCTCCCAACTGGAAAAGTTCTTTAGATTAACACTATTGATGTATGCTGGAGCGTATTTCAATCCTTCTGGGGTTCCGAGGTACAATGTGTCATTCAGTATATCTAAAGAATTTATTTCTAAACTAGTACCACGTTGTCCCAAATTTTGATAATCATCAACGGGTACTTCCTTATCAATATCCAAAACGACTACTCCAAAAGATGTAGCAAAATAAGCTCTATTCCCAATACATTTTATTTCATAGATATCCTTGGCCCCAATTAAATTGTCATTCTTCAATACAATATCAAAGTTTATAATTCTGTTATTCTTAAATAAGTCAATATTACCATTGGCGTATCCTATTACCAAAGTCTGAAACAAGTTAGAGTAATCCATACAAGCGACTTCAGCCTCAGCAAATCCTTCCACCTTAGTTAATCTTTCTATTTCGCCTGACGAAAGATCAAAGGAATATATTCCTACATCTGACAAAACATAAAGTAGCTTATCAGTTTCTACAATCTGCTTTACACTTTCATAAGGTTGATGCATTCGCCAGGTATAAGTCGGTGTGTTATTCTGTGAGAATGCACCAAAGGCAAGTAGGCACAAAATGAATGATAAAATTACTTTCATAATTGATTTAGTAAACAAATTTAACGTATAATAATGTCGTTTTGTTGCTTAGCAATATAAAATACGGATTAATATATGATTACAATAAAAGTGCTCTTAAATTTGCATTCCAAATGGCAAATAAAATAGAGAATAAACCACACGTAAAAATAAAGCAAAACAAACGTGTTAAGCCAGACTGGTTAAAAACGCAAATACCTGGAGACGGTAAATACGCCGAAATGCTCAAGCTTGTAAAAGACAACAAATTACATACCATATGCGAGAGTGGAAAATGTCCTAATATTGGAGAATGCTGGGGAGCGGGTACCGCAACTTTCATGATTTCTGGGAATACCTGCACTAGAAGTTGCCAGTTTTGCAATGTGGCAACAGGAGCTGGAGAAAACCTAGATCCTTTGGAACCTTTTAAAGTAGCTCAATCTATTAACATTATGGGAATTAAGCACGCTGTTATAACAAGCGTGGATAGGGATGATCTTGATGATGGGGGAAGTAATCATTGGGTTAAAACAGTAAATACCATACGTGAATTTAATCCGAACACTACCCTAGAAACACTCATACCAGATTTTCAAGGTAACACAGAACAGCTCGACCGAATTATAAAAGTACATCCAGAGATAGTATCACATAATATCGAAACAGTTAGAAGACTAACCAAAGAAGTTAGAGTACAAGCAAAATATGATCGATCACTTTTTGTATTAGAATATCTCAAAAACAAAGGCATGAAGACCAAGAGTGGTATTATGTGCGGTATGGGAGAAAGTGAGGATGAAGTTCTAGATACCTTAAACGACTTGAGAGAATCAGGTGTAGATATAGTTACACTAGGCCAATACTTACAGCCAACACTTCGACATTTGAAAGTTGCTAACTACGTACATCCAGATGTTTTTGCTATGTACAAAAGAGAAGGCTTAAAACTTGGCTTTAAATACATAGAAAGTGGCCCTCTAGTTCGCTCTAGTTATCACGCAGAAAAGCACTTGTAAGAAATGGATAGACAGTTTTATATCGAATACTACGACTTAGAAAGAAACCATTGGTGGTTTAAAGCTAGGCTTCAAATACTAGAATCAACTTTCAAAAAACATATAGGAGACAAAAGAAAACTCAAGATTTTGAATGTAGGAGTGGCGACAGGAGCTACTACAGAAATGTTACAAAAATTTGGCGATGTTACATCGTTAGAGTATGATAAAGAATGCTGTGCATTTCTAAAAGAAAAAACAGGTATAGACGCCGTTAATGCAAGTTTAACAGACCTTCCCTTCACTTCAGATGAATTTGATGTAGTATGTGCATACGATGTTATTGAGCATATCGAAGCCGATGAACTTGCTATAAAAGAGATATATAGGGTACTCAAATCTAAAGGTCAATATGTGATTACAGTCCCTGCATATCAGTTCTTATGGAGTAATCACGATGTTGTAAATCATCACTACAGAAGATATACAAAGGCCGCATTAGTGAACAAGGTTTCCTCAGCAACATTTACTGCAGAGTATACGACTTACTTCAATACATTGTTATTCCCACCTATTGCATTAGTTAGGTTTCTTTTAAACCTATTACCTAAAGGTAAAACCAATAAAACATCTGGTTCAGATAACGAAGTACTTAGTTCAAGTGGTTTATTAAATAAGATTCTATATCAAATATTTAAATCAGAAGATAAAATACTAAGTAAAAAGGTATCTCTTCCTTTTGGGGTTTCTAT
>JBDNFQ010000032.1:0-4541 GCA_041689715.1 Bacteroidia bacterium | reverse complement strand
CTCTGATGACTATGTAAAGGAGATAGAAACTATACTAAACAATAGACCTAGAAAACGCTACAATTACGAAACACCTATATTTGTAATGAACCAATTATTATTTAACCCAGGGGTTGCGTTTGTAACTTGAATGTGGCATTTCTTTAAAACATCAAAATCATTTATGATAAAAAACAGCTACCCTTTATTGTTTATTTTATTCTTATTTTTCTCTTGCACACAAGATAAAAATTTGCGACACGAGAAACCTGTAAAAATGTCCAAAGAAGAGCGTATGAAAGAAGCTATGGAACATGAAATTGACAGGACTAAAGATCCAGAATTAGGTACAGTTCCATACGAAAGATTGCAAGTCGCAGAAAAATATTATGCTGAACAAGAAAAGTTAAAAGGCAAAACTAGCTCAGCCCTATCGAGTATTCAATGGTCTGAAAGAGGCCCAAATAATGTTGGTGGGAGAACTCGAGCAATTTTATTTTTATCTGCAACTAAGGTATTAGCAGCTGGTGTTACTGGTGGCTTTTGGCTAACTGAGAATCTCACTGCGACCACTCCATCTTGGACTCCAACTGGCGATTTTTTAAGTGATAACATTAACATATCTTGTATTGCTCAAGACCCAAATACTTTTGGGACTATCTATGCAGGAACAGGAGAGGCATTTGGATCAACTCAAAGAGGTTCTGGAATATATAAATCTACCGACACCGGCAGAACTTGGTCTTCATTGGCAAGTACGGAACCGGGCTCAAGTAATGATTTTACCTACGTCGCCAGAATTGTCGTATCTAGTGATGGCAGTGTTTATGCCGCTTGTAAAAGTGGTATAAATTGTAATGAAGGAGGACTCATGAAATCTTCCAATAGCGGGACATCTTGGTCTAGAGTAGTAGGTACATTAACTGGAGGAACTTGTGCAGGTGCCGCTGATTTTAAAGGTGCTGATGTTGAAGAAAATGACGCTGGCGACCTATTTTACTCTACCGGAGGTGATGGGCATGTATTGGTGTCTTTGAAAGCAACACATACTACTAATGTAGGCAACGCTGGTAACTGGACAGATATAACACCAAGTGGTAGTTGGGGAAGAATAGAAATGGGGGTATCCAAACGAACGAGTAGCTCTGTGATTTATGTAGCATGTCAAGGTGGTTCTAGTAATGATGTAACCGGATTATACTATAGTAGTAATAAAGGATCTAGCTGGACCAGCAGAACAGTGCCTACTATTTGTGACCAAGGTTCTAATAGTGTTTACACCCGTAGTCAAGCATGGTATGATTTAGTAGTAGAATTAGATCCTACTAATGACAATACGGTCTATATAGGAGGAATTGATGTTCTCAAATCTACAAACGCGGGGGCTGCTTTTAGTCAGATAACAACTTGGTCTGGCTATTGGAGTTCTGGAGGTTGTTCAGGGTCTGTTCCGCCTGTGGTGCACGCAGATCAGCATGCTTTAGTCTTTAATCCATACACTTCTAATGCCGCTCTTTCTGGAAACGATGGAGGTTTGTACTATAGCACAACTATGAATAATGCAACACCAAGTTGGAGCTCTATAGAAAATGGATATCAAACTTCGCAGTTTTATCACCTAGCTACACACCCAACAGATAATGACTATGTGCTAGGCGGAACACAAGATAATGGTTCATGGGCACTAACCACTAGCGGTGTAGGGTCTGGTACAGTCGCCTCTGGCGGAGATGGTGCTTATTCTCATATTCATCAAACTAGTCCTGCTTACCAAACTACCCAGTACGTATACAATAATTTTTATAAATCGTCAAACGGTGGTACCTCTTTTGCTGGACAATCAACTTCAGATGCTAATACGGGAAGATTCATTAACCCATCAGATATGGATGATGCAAACAATTCGATATGGAGTGCTGGAAGTGCCAATGTTTTAGAGGAAAGAACTGGTGTAACTGCAAGCTCCTTATCTCGTACCACTCATACATTATCATTTAATGGAAATCAACTTACTGCCTTAAAAGTGAGCCCAAATAACTCGACTACGCTGTATGTAGGAGATGATGATGGATATGTATACAAAATCACAGGAAGGAATGGAACACCAACTATTGCTCAAACTTGGTTATTACCAAATTCAGGATCTGGTTACGTTTCTTCAATAGACGTTTGGGATAACTCTACAAATACAGACGATAGTATTCTTGTTACTCAATCGAGCTATGGTGTAAATTCTGTTTATGTAACAGGAAATGGGACAGCTGCTTCTCCTACTTTTACGGATATAGATGATAATAGCACATTGCAAGATATTCCTGTTCGTTGGGGTATTTTTAGTAAAGAAGGCCCAAATAGAATATTTATTGCTACAGACCTAGGTGTATTAGGCACGTACGCTATTAATGGCAACTCTACTGTTTGGACCATGGTAAATAATGGATTCTTGCCTCGGGTAAGAACTGATGCACTAGACTATGATTCAGATGGTAATCTGGTAGCTGCCACCCACGGTAGAGGTATATGGGAAACCAAAGAAGTATGTAATACTTCAACACCTATTTTGCCTACAGCGGCTGGTACTTATACTAGTACAAAAGCGGTGCAGGAGGGTTCTAATACATGTTTTTGTGATGCAAATGATAACTTATTATTAGTTCTGGATATAGTAGGTACTGGAGCTGTTGTTTCAGCTACAGGCGTAAGCCTGCAAATAGGAGCTACATCGACCACCTCTTGGAATAATTCTGGTGGTATAGTGACTAATTCTGATGGAGGTGCTATAATGAACAGAAAATGGGAAGTAAATGCTACTACTCAGCCTACTAGTGCTGTGAAAGTGAAATACTATTTTACCAATGCAGAGTATACGGGAGTAGTAAGTGCACTTGGAGCTCTTACCTCTTCTACTACAATTACAAACCCAAATCAATTGCAGTTTTATAAGCTAACTAGTTCAGGCACTTTTGCAGATCCACATGCCTCTGGGGCCACAGGCACCGTTTATGTGCATGCCAGTAATCCTAGCACTACACAATGGACCTATAATGCTATAGGTAGCGATCACTCTGCAGAATATTTAGTTAGCAGCTTTTCTGGCGGCGGCGGCGGTGGCGGCGGAGGAGGGAGTCCTCTACCTGTAGACTTGATTAGCTTTACGGCTAAAGCAATACCTCAGCATAGTGTTATTGTAAACTGGGAAACTGCACAAGAACTAAACAGTGATTACTTCGATATTCAAAGAAGTTATAACGGGACTCATTTTGAGGTTATAGGAACTGTAAAAGGAAGTGGTAATAGCGTTAATAAGGTGCAGTATAATTATTTAGATGACCAGATTGCACAACAGTTCATGCGAGTCTTCTATAGGCTGAATCAAGTAGATTACGATGGAACTTCTACACTGAGCGATGTGCGTTCTGTCAGTTTCGAAGGTCAGAATAATGTGATTGTATGGCCTATCCCAGCTTTTAACACATTGAACATTTCTACGGAAAAGGCGATTACAGAATTAAAAATCTATAGTAGTACAGGTAAGCAAATGTCAATAATAAGAAAAGGTGAGGGCAAGTTAGATGTACAAAGCTATAAAACTGGAATCTACTTTGTAGAAATAACCACATCTGCTGGCACAGAAGTAAAAAAGTTTATTGTAAACTAATTTTAACTTAAGTACTAAGTGATAAAAAAGAGGTGATAGAAATATCACCTCTTTTTTAATGCAATAAATCTACAATACCAGAAATAGGAGAGGAATCATTTCCAAACCACAACAGATAGAAATACGTGCCTTCGGGCACATCAGTACTGGAACCTTGAATACGGCCATTCCAGCACTCTTTTGGGTTGGTGGTTTCGAACATTTTTTCGCCCCATCTATTGTATATTTTAAGCTTAAAATCTTTGCACTCCAGAAACTCGCCATCAAAAACAAAACACTCATTCAAACCGTCATTATTAGGGGTAAAGACATTATATAGCTTGATCTCTGGTGTGACTTTTGGGCTAATACTTACAGGCTTTCTAATCTCGTCTTCACACGGAGTGCCTTCATTTACAAAAAGCGTGATACTGTACTCTCCTGTTTCATCGTATTTATATTTAGGTGTTTTTTCGGCAGACTCGTTTCCATCTCCAAAATCCCATCTATAGGTGAACCCACTAATAGAGTTGTTTTCTAGTTCTAGTTTATTGTCACAGCCATTAAAACTCACATCGAAAGCTGCCGTAGCATTAGCTAGCACTTCTATTTTCCTCTGGTAGGTGCTAATGATGTTGCACGTGCCACTATCTATGGATGTAAGAGTTACAGTATAGGTCCCAGGTTCTGTGAAGGTGTGGCTCGGATTTCGGTCAAATGCTGTAAAACCATCACCAAAGTCGTATAAAAAGGAGTCCCCAAGTACACTTGTATTGGTAAATTGTACTGTGAGTGGGCTACAACCAATAGTGGGATTAGCAACAAAGTCTGAAATCACCGCAGAGCGTATTTGTAGATCTATTTTGAAGGATGCGTTGGAGCAACGAACGCTTGGGTTAGTCTCAAAAGCAGCACCTGGTGTAGT
>JBDNFQ010000031.1:0-2924 GCA_041689715.1 Bacteroidia bacterium | reverse complement strand
TTTTTACAACTTTTTGAAGAGAAGTAAAGGTAGTAACATTTTCCGTAGCGGATTAGGGGCTAGCCCCTAATCCGCTATTTTTATTACACCCTATACCTCTTAATCTAGGGGTTGCATTTACGACTTGAATTTAAGAAGCAAAAGAATATGCATTATGATAAAATTGATTAAAAAAACCACATTGATACTGACTCTAGGGTTTAGTACAGAAGCATTGCTCAAAAATAAGTGAAATTGAAAGTTTGTGTCCTCACGAACGACTCCCTAACCTATCACATCAAAACCACAATACGGTCTCAATACTTCAGGAACGATGATTCCCTCTGGAGTTTGGAAGTTTTCTAAGATACTAGCCATTATTCCTGGCAATGCTAATGCACTTCTGTCCAAGGTGTGAGCATATGCTTTTAAAACACTAGGAGGGGCACCTGTATCCGAAGCAGACCTTAAAGCCTTGCTTAAGAACCTCTAATTTTACGTTGACTTTTTAAACTGTTTTTAGCTTTTACTTTAAAAGAAGAAGTTCAATGAAAGTTTAATATAAGTTGGATTTAGGCTTAGAGCTAACTCATCCTTCTGTTCAGAAGCTCTGTAGCTACCTATAGATGGGTCATAAAATATCCCAGAGTGGAGGATGTGAAAAGATAGGCGACTAGTACTTAATGCCCCATTTATCAAACAAAAAGTGCATCAACCAAGCTGGACCTATAAGTAAAAACTGTAAGTCTTTGAGAAAAGAGGGTTTCTTTCCTTCTACCTTATGGCCATAGAACTGTCCAGCCCAAGCGGCTACAAAAATGACAAGAGCTAGTAGCCAAAGTGGAGTATCTAAAGACGAAGACAAATAATGGCTAATAAATAGGCACGCTACACTAAATAGCAGCATACCCAAGGCTATGGGTAGAGAAAGTCTAGCGTAATAAATAAGGACTACCGCCAACGTAATGGTGGCCCAATTTGTCCATATGGAATCGCCAAACAGTGGTCTAAGAATTTCATTGGGAATAGAATAAACCAAAGCTACGATAGAATAAAAAATCAAGGGTACACAGATCCAATGAATTAATTTATTCGTGCTATTCTGGTGGCTTTCGCCATATTCTTCTAAAAGACTCTTTAATGCTTTATCCATATCCCTATTGCGTTTCCTCAAAAGTAAGTGATTCCAAGTTTAGTATAAATTGAGGACTTGTGCACTATGTCTTGGCGAGTGTTAGTTCGTGGGGACACGAACTTGTTCGATTAATTAAGATCCCATCGGCTTCACCTTCGTATGCTTAATATTCCAGCGAATACCACCCATAATCCATCTGCTCGGCATACGAGCACCAAGGATCTCTTGGTATTGCGTGTCTAGGATATTCCGTACATCTACGTAGATGCTTACAGGAAAGTCTTTAAGTGTATAGCTTACTTTAGCGTTGAGCACTGCATACTGATTTTTAATCTCAGCATTTATAGCTTCTACTGCCTCTTCATTTCGAGTGATGAATGCACCACCTATGTTGACCCCAAAACCGTGAATAGTATAGTTTATACTTCCATTTACATTATGCAATGGATGATTAGCTATGTATTTAGATACCACACTATCGGGTGTAGTAGTCTGTATGAAGGTATAGTTGAGTGCAGCATTTAGTTGGCCACCATTCCCTATCTTGTTGCTGTATTTTACTCCAAACTCATTTCCCCAAGTGAAGGCTTCTGAGATATTATTGGCATAGAGATAATTAGTGCTGTCTCTTAGATTTGGTAGGTTAGAGATGTCTAAAGAATTAGTAAGCGTGTAGTCTATCAAATTAGCCGATTGGCGAGCAAAGACCGTATTGGATATTTGTAAATGGTTATTCAGATAGGCATCTACTCCTATGTCAAAAGTATATGCACTCTCTGCTTCTAGGTCTGGGTTTCCTGCATTTCTTCCACCTCCTAGATTAGCTATTTTGTAGGATACGAAACGCTCTGTAAAATCTGCTTGTCGAATACTACGTCCTAGTGATGAGCGGAATACTAGATTTTGATGTACATAAGCGGCATTAATCTGCGGAACGATTTGTACGCCTATTTTCTCGGATTGTTCTACTCTAAGACCTCCATTTAGACTTAGGTTATTGATGTTTTTGTGTGCCACTACGAATAGAGCGTTAGAGTTGAGCTGATGGTCTCCACGGTCTGTGCTCACTATATCTTGCCAGTCGGATTGAAAGCCATAGTTGAGGTCAATATTCCCTACTTTTCTTTGTTGAGATAGTGTGGCATTCACGCGTTGAGTAGTATGCACATTAGATGGGGAAGCAGGGTTATATGTGAAGCTATCCGAGTTGTTCCTGTAGCTGATGTTGAATTCTGTGCGTGAATCATCGTACCCATCGAAGATAGCTGCTGCTTGTGTCCAATACGCATTTATACGTTCTACGCTTTCATCAGAACCAAACGGAGTATAAAAATATTTAGCATTAAAATCTCTGTAATCGACTCCGCCTCTGGCATAGATTTTTAGTCTCTTGGTACGGTAGGTGATTGCTCCTGTGTAGGTTTTTAGATCGAAGTAGTTGTTATACAAACTATCACCTATTCGTGCATTTATAAAGTTAGGATTCACAAATTGCTCACCGATAGACTGACTGGATTTCATAGCAGCGGAGAAACCAAGTTTTTTACCTTGCTTGTACACGCCTATATCTGTCATCGTAAGATTGTGCTGACCGAAAGCTACATTTCCATTTATTTCAGAAGTTTCCTCCGTAGAATTCATCATACCTTCATAGGCCTTTGTTTTCACATGGATGATACCACCTACAGCATCTGCACCATAGCTGGCTGCTGCTGATCCACGCACTATTTCTATGTGATGTATTTCGCTGAGCGGTATGGGAATATTACTGTTAAAATGAGCAGTAAGTGGATCGTTGATTCGCTGGTTA
>JBDNFQ010000030.1:0-17523 GCA_041689715.1 Bacteroidia bacterium | reverse complement strand
TACTCGAACTCCTAGCTTCATCATACTCCCAAATGGCTATAAATCCAGTCTCTGAAAGCTTAAAACTCATTTATGCCTCTCTGAATCCACCAAAAATAACTTTACTTAAAAAAGCTCTGGAATTTTTTGATTTTCTGCTTTGTACTACTTTTACAAAAAATACCAGACCAACAGCCGGTTTTTAGACAGACTGCCGTTAGCGGTTATTCAAGAAGGATATCAGAACTAGGCAAGAGCATCAGTTTCTGAGACCAATTTTGGGTCACAAAACGTAAAAAAGGGTTCTATAATGAACTAATATAATGAAAAATGACCTTTTGATGATAAATTTGAAGAATGCTGCTCAGACGGTTCGAACTTGGTGAAGCATTTAGCTCCTAGACTTGGTCTAAAAAGAGTTCAGTTTTAGTGTTATGGATAGGATATTTGGTTCTATCATTTGTTTAATCGGAGAGAAATCTCTACAAATTTTAAAAATTATGAAAAAGTACATTTTTATTTTAATGGCTGTGGTTCTAGCAGTTACGGCATGTAATGAGCAAGAAGAATTAATAGAACCAGTCACAGACTTTTATTCTGTTGCTTCTATCGCTGGATATACACCTTTAACTGAGGCAACTATAAATCAAATAGCTGACGTCCACAACCCTTTATTAGACTCGACACTTGGCTTAATTAATTTGCAATCAGAAAATCTGGAGCAAGAAGTTTTAAATGTTTATGAGGGGTTTTATAACTCTGAATGGAATATTTCATCGTCTGAATTTGAATCCTCACTGAATATTGGGCCTGATGTCAAAGACAGCGTTTTAGCACACATTTATAACCAGACTTCATTTTTAGTAATTTACAACAGCATAATTTCAATTGGGAATAGTGGTAATTCATATTATCAAATATTAAATGATCTTGACAATTTAAAGTCCACTATAAACTCAACCCTAGTAGACCGTGACAAGGATGCTGCGTTACTTATGTTAGAGACTTCAAAACGTTCTGCATACTACTGGCTACCTGCTGCTCAAGGTGGTTCAGGTGTTGGTCACCAGATTTTAACCGATTTCTGGGATGAAAATGATCTTCCAGGAATACCAGATATAGGGAAAGCAATGGTTATTGATGGTCTAGGTTCAGTTTGGGGTTTTCTTTTAATTGGATTTTTGCTTGCTCCGACACCTCCAACATTAATTGCATTGGTAGGCTTTGTTGGTTTACATGCAGCAAGGGCTTCAGTAATGTATATGGTTGGAGCAGCAATGTAACACTATGTTCCGAAATAAATATATAAGACTCGGTTTTAAATTTTCAATTCTTATTGTGGCTACACTTTCGTTTTATGGTTTGTATTCCGTTTTAGATCCAATAGAAGTTAGTAGGGATAGAACACGTTATGTTCTTATTGCTTTAGCTACAGGTCTACTGATGTTCGTTCCTCTAGAAAAGTATATTTTTAGAAAAAACAATAAAAATTGACAGACAAACCGCTAATGGTTCAATTAAATCTTAATAAAGTAGCAGCGATTTTCTCGCTGCTATTTTTTATAAATTCTTCAGCACAGTCAACCACAAGTTTGCTTCCCAATAAAGAATTTCGTATAAACCTTGAAACTGTAATGTATCAAAAGTGTAAGCTTCCCCCGAAATAGTACTGTTAAAAAGTAGAAAAAAGTAATCAAACCCCTTCACAACTAGAGAAAGACTACATTAAAAACCTTGAAGAAAAGAACAGAGCTTTGGAGGTAGAATTACAAGAACTTAAAAGTCAACCAGAGACAATTAACACATTAGAAACGAAAAATAAATTTGACAATTCTAAAGATTATTTTACAATTGGTTCAACTGAAGATGAAGTAATTGAAGTTATGGGAGAACCTACAAACTATTTAATGACTGCACCTGAAGCGAGAAAATTCCATTATGGGATAAGTATAGTTTATTTCTATCAAGGCAAGGTAATAAGCCATGCTAATTTAGAAGGTAATTTAAAAGTTAAAGTAAAAAAATAAACCTTATAGAATGGACAATTCAGGACTTACGGCATTAATAATTTTAGCAATAATTACATTCTTTTGGTTTTTACCAATATTAGTGATTATCAGCTCTCGTAAAACAACAGGACGAGAAAAATTATCGTGGATATTAGTTGTGATTTTCATTTCTTGGTTTGCTTGGATTTTTTATTTGCTGCTTGCCCCAATTAAAAAGAAATAATGAGCGTGGAAGTTTTACTAATAATAGTTATTGGAATAACCCTTTTTGTTTTGAAACAATGGCTATTTAATGTAAAACGTAAACGAAGACGTGAATATTACAGAAACGTATATCTCAAATCAGACGAATGGAAACGATATGTAGTTTTAAAAAGAGATAATTGGCAATGTGTATATTGTGGTGCACGTGCGACACAGGTTCATCACAAAAGATATGCAAAAAAGAATATCGGAAAAGAACCAATTAAATGGCTCGTTTCAATTTGTAAACCTTGTCATGATAAACAGCATTGAAAGAATAAAAAGCCGAATGCACAACGACGTATATAAAAAATAGGCGAAATAGCATTAAAATAAAGGCTTTTGGATCGTATCAAAGTAAGTAATTAACCGAAAGTTTGGTGCTTTGAAATCGCTTGCGTTTCTTATACTAAACGTAAGTATTTAAAATTTCAATAACGAACTAAAATAATCTTATGATGATTTTAAGCACTTGTTCATTTTTGTGTAAGTATCTTATGCCTCCTGTGTCTTTCACGTTTACTTTCGCTACCTTTATGGAGTAAAATGTTAAAGCTATTATTCAACTATTATGTAGTGCTCAAGACTTGCTGGATTGTCATCTTGTTTCAAGTGCTTGGTTTTGCGGCTCTCATTGGAATGGATCAGGGTAAGGATATATTACAAGCTCTCTGTTTTACTGAGACAGGCTTATTGAGATATCATACTTGGTTTGCCTTATTTGGGGTGACATGGTGGAGCTGGCAGAGCTGGCGTGCATCACGGGTTATACTTCATTTTACCAGTTTCGATTTCATAAAATTCAGTGATAGATATGCTCTTCAAGCTCAAGTACTAATTCCGCGAGCACTAGGAGTCATGCCACTACTCATTATGTCGTATGGGCTAGTACGGGTTACGGGTTGGTCTAATTCATTGATCTATCTAACACTAGCATTGGCTTTTTGGCTCTATCTTTTTTACTACTTGCGTAAAGATATTATTGTCTTTTTTTTAAGTAGAAATAAGTGGAAACTTCTCAATATACCAGGCTATGTGAAAGTTAAAAACAATGCGTATCCTGCTCAGTTTATTTGGAGTAAGCAGAGAAGATGGATTCTTTTTAGAGTTGCATGTATTTCACTATTATTTGGTCTTATCATCATGTTTCCTGTAAGTGTTCCTCAGTTTTTGGGTTCAGCTACTATCGTATTTTTCGCTCTTGGTGCTTGGTTATTTGTAGCGACTTGTCTCGATTTTGCAGAGCGACACTTTAGGTTCCCATTCACCTTTACGGTAATAGTCGCAGTGGTTGTTTTTAGTTTTTTCAATAATAACCATGAAATACGCACGACTGCTCATACGCAGGATACCAGATTATCCATTGTTTCGCATTTTGATCAATGGTATACAGCTAGAGCACAAAACAGTACGGATACAATTCCTGTAATTCTGGTAGCTTGCCAAGGCGGAGGTGTGCGATCTGCCTATTGGGCAGCACAAGTGCTAGGTGAGCTGCAAAGAGCTAACCCAGATTTTGATAGGCAAACCTATGCCTATAGCACTGTGTCTGGAGGCAGTTTAGGTGTTGCTACCTATAAGCAATTGCTTAGGCAACCAGATACTGACCTCACAGCAGATGCCCATCGGATATTGAGTAAGGATTTTTTGGCACCCGTTACTTCTTGGTTAGTGGTAACTGACCTCATACAGAAGTTTATTCCGTTTCCTATCCAATCATTCGATAGATCTAAAGCACTAGAATACTCATGGGAAGAAGCAGCTAAGTATAACGGCAAGTCAATGCTTGCAGGAGGATTTTTAGAAGAGTTTCAGAGTGATTCGTGTATTTATATGTTCAACTCTACTCGTGTAGAAAACGGATATAGAACCCTACTGAGTAATGTAAAAATGGATCCCAAAGTCTTTAATATGAGTGAAGATTTTTTTGATGTGACGCATACAGATATTCCCATAAGTACTGCCGTGTCTGTAAGTTCTCGTTTTCCTTTTATTACTCCTCCTGGTCTGGTGTATGACAAAGATGGCAAACGCTGGGGACACTTAGTAGATGGCGGATATGTAGAGAACATGGGAGCTACTGCTATGCTAGAGCTATACGATTTTATCAGGAAAATGGCAGATAAAAAAGGCTACAAAGTGGAGTTTAAACTTCTTTTTATCAAAAATACCAAAGTAGAGTATACTACTAAAATAGGAGGGCTGTATGAGGTGCTAGCACCGCTCAATACCTTTAGCAAAGTGTGGGTAAATAGCGGGCAATATGATGAGTCTAATACCAATCTGAAAAATTTATATAATGGTGACAAAGCATATTTTATAACACTAGACAGACCCGATGACCAGATTATCCCATTGGGATGGTACCTATCGCCACAAGCGACCCAGCGAATAAGAGGGCAGCTGAGTAAGCAGACTTCTGCCTTTAAGCATGAACTTACTCATTAGCTTTAGGTTTCTCTGTAGTTGAATCAAATTTAGTATTCAATCATTTCAGCTTATATCACACTTGTTTTCATTTATTCCACGCATCTTTGTGGCTCATGAAAGTTACATTTCTAGGAACAGGTACCTCGCAAGGCGTACCTATAATAACGTGCACATGCCCTGTGTGCTCTTCTACTAATCCTAGGGATAATAGACTGCGTACAAGTGTGCTTATAGAGACAGAGCATACCAATATAGTAATAGATACCGGGCCAGATTTCAGACAGCAGATGCTAAGAGAAAATGTGCAAAAGGTAGATGCCATACTATTTACGCACGGACACAAGGATCATACAGCGGGTTTCGATGATATTCGAGGCTTTAATTGGAAAACAAAAGAGGCTATGGAAGTCTATGCCAATGAGGAAGTAGAAATAGTGCTAAAACGAGATTTTCATTACGCATTTGCCGAAAACAAATATCCTGGAGTCCCTAATTTAAATTTAAATCTCATTAAAAATCAGAATTTTATGATTCGCGATTTACCTATTACTCCTATAGAAGTATTGCATTATAAATTACCCGTATTTGGGTATAGAATAGGAGATTTCTCTTATATCACAGATGCTAATTTTATTAGCGATAGCGAAAAAGAGAAACTAAAAGGGACTAAAGTATTGGTGCTTAATGCACTTCGCAAAACGGAACATATTTCACACTTTACATTAGACCAAGCAGCAGCTTTAGCCCAAGAAATAGGAGCGGAGCAGACTTATCTTATTCATATGAGCCATCAAATGGGATTGCATGCAGAGGTAGATCAGGAATTGCCCGAAGGGGTTAACTTGGCTTATGATGGCCTGCAGCTAGTTATTCAATGATTTCTACTTGGTCAAAAACTTTTTTCTTTACGAAAAATCCAAGCCACTTAGAATAGTACACTAGAAGGCCTCCTAAGAGTACGAAACTTGCGTTTGAGAATACAGTCATGCCTTGTATTTGGTCTGAAGTATTCATTATGTTCCCAAGACCTTCCTGTGTATGTTGACTAAAAAATTTAAGACCATAAATTAAAGTATTGGGAAGGTAATTGAACATCAGATCTAGACCTAAAAAGATAAAAATAAGAGATATCCAATTACTGTTTTTGAATTTCCATTCTATTTGATCTTCTTGACTGAAAATTCTGTCAATATGCAGGAATTTTAATACGCTGTCTACATGTCTAATAAGCATGATGAGCAAGAAGAAAACTAAAACAGTGCTTAGTAGTCCGAATACAATAGAATAAATTTCTAAGTTGTCAAAACCGTATTGAAAAAAGAAAACTACCTGTGAAATTTGTCCTAAGGATGCAGGTATTTGATAAATAACAAAAACGAGAATAATGGTCTTAATGAAATTGTAGTAACTCATAGTTTTAGCTGTTTGGTATGTTAAAATTACGTATCAAAAATAGCATTTTTAGTATACATTGATAGCTTAAAAAGATAGAATAAGTGAACAAGAAATAGTAAGGGTTAAAGACTTAGTTTATACAGCATCAGTACCTCTTTGTCTATAGTGACTGTAGATTGTTTTGCAAACTGAAAGCCCAACTTCTTTAACAGCTTCTGAGATGCCACATTGCTGGCAGTGGTGATAGCCGAAAGTGTCTTTATACCTAAGCTATTTTTAGCCGCATGAAGCAAGCATTTACTAGCTTCATAGGCATATCCTTGTTTCTCGTAACTAGGCAAAAGAGCGAAACCGAAATCGTAACTCTCAAGCTCTGGTCTATTGTAGATACCTACACAGCCTATGACTTGTGCCGTTTCTTTTAGTTGTATGTAATAGTTGCCAAATCCCAATTCTTCATATTGTGGCAGCATCTTAGTTGCGATATACTGCTCTGCCTCCGGAATGGTGTTTACATTTCTATCTCCTATATTGGTCAGCCATTTAGGCGTATTCATAAGCTCTAGCTGTACAGCAGCAAAAGTTATAGAAGCGGGCTCTAAGATGAGTCTTTTAGATTCTAAGTCTACCATTGATTGAAAGGATAAGCCACCAAGCTAGAATTATAATACCGTGCATCATCGGATACTTCTGGACCTAGCCATACTGGTTTTTCGAATGATTCATCTTCTGAGGATAGCTCTATTTCTGCTATGATCAGTCCTTGGTTATCACCTATAAATTCATCTATTTCCCAAGTGTGCTGACCAATAGTTACTAAGTGTCTCACTTTCTCTATGAGTGGATCTTCACAGAGTTGGAGTAGTTGTGTGGCCTCAGAGCTCGGTATGTCATATTCAAACTCGCTGCGGCTTATGCCTTTCGTCTTACTTTTTATAGTAAGTGTGCTCATTCCATTTTTTAGCCTCACACGCACTGTTGCTTCTGGTTTAGTGCTTAGGTAGCCTTGTCTTAGAGGCATAGATTGTTGCACAGATTCTCGCCATACATCACCGACTACCTTAAACTTGCGTTCTATTTCTAAAGCCATTTTATGTATTACTTAGTATTGGTAAGTGCGTCTAGTACTGCTATAGGCTCAGCTCTGTTGCGATAGTCAGCATCTAGAAACGCATAGGTGACTATGCCATCAGTTCCTATGACATAGGTAGCACCTAAGGGCAGTTCACCTTTGTCATTGCCATTGTATCCACTTAGTCCAAAGCCATTTTCATAGTAGGCTTTCACTTCATCTGTGAGTTGAAAAACCACTCCGTACTCTTTCCCTATTGTGTTGTCCATATCTGAAAGTACTTCAAAGGCTAGTTCATTCTTTTCGGCTGTAGATATACTCTTATCTGCTGACTCAGGAGTAAGTGCTAGAAGCTGTGCACCTCCAGCTAGAAACTGTGGTAACATGTCTTGCATCGCATTAAGTGTAAGGTTGCAATAAGGACACCATCCACCTCTGTACCACATCAAAATCACTGGACCTTTTTTTAATTCCTTGTATAATGTAATTTTCTTCCCCGTGGCATTAGTAAGGGTGAAATTTGGAGCCTTGTCGCCCACTTGCAGAGCATTTGTAGCAATTTTTGCGTCTATTACTGCTTGTATACCTTCAGCATATACTCTCTTTTTAGCAGAGTCTGCCTCGGCGTTAAATCCTTCTTTCTTGTCATTGAGTATGTCTTGCAAAGAGGTGGTATCTTCCATAGTTTCAGTTTCTTCACTTTCAGTAGGAGCAGAGCTACACGCTGCTAATGTAAAAAGGAATAGAATAATAAAGATGTTTTTCATTTTACAAAGATATACGAATAGGAGGTTAAGGTTGACAGTGATTTTCAAAAAAAAATAGATGGTCAGGTGGTATTTTTTAAATTTTTGATTATGCCATACGTAGCTAGTATGTATGAATACTAAAATATGGAATGACTTCATCGTTTTCTCTAGTGTCATCCCATTTTTTAGGGCTACTTTTTCTGAAGCTATGGTGTCTACATGCACCTGTGAAATTAAGGAGTCGGTCAGATTGTTTTCGAAAGCATAGTTTTTACATTTTGCAGCGACTTCTGATGCATACCCTTTGCCCCAAAACTGCGGCAGTATTGCATAGCCAATTTCTAGTCGTTCGGTATCTTTTATGGTTTGTATCAGCAGACCACACTGGCCTATGAGTTGGTTTGTCGCTTTGTCTATCAATACATTCATACCTCCTAGGTCGTTCTCTTGCCTGTGCAGAGACTTATCAAACCACTTTTGGCAGAGCTCACGACTAGCTAATTCCGTCTCGTTCTACTTCTTTATTGATTTTAATCAACATTCCTTGGAGTGCTTTACCTGGCCCTACTTCGATAAATTTAGTTGCTCCATCGGCTATCATATTCTGAACGGACTGGCTCCATTTTACAGATGATGTAAGTTGTGCTACTAGATTTGCTTTTATGGTATTAGGATCTGTTTCTCCTTGGGTACTTACGTTTTGATATACAGGGCAGGTAGGGGTATTGAAGATAGCGTTTTGTATAGCTGCTGCTAGCTCTTCTCTGGCGGGCTCCATTAGGGGAGAGTGAAATGCTCCGCCTACAGGTAGTTTGAGGGCTCTACGAGCTCCTTTTTCTGTAAGTGCTTCACATGCTTTGTCTATTCCTTCGTTGCTGCCAGATATCACCAATTGACCCGGGCAGTTATAGTTGGCCGCTACCACCACTTCTTCTATGCTTGCACACACTTCTTCTACTATTGCATCATCTAGTCCTATAATGGCTGCCATAGTACTTGGATTTGCCTCGCATGCTTTTTGCATAGCATTGGCTCGTATGGCTACTAGTTTCAGTCCGTCTTCGAAAGAGAGACAGTTGGCTGCCACTAAGGCGGATATTTCGCCTAAGCTATGTCCTGCTACCATATCAGGTTTGAAACCTGCTATGGTCTTGGCGAGTATTACTGAATGAAGGAATACGGCAGGCTGTGTTATATTGGTTTGCTTTAATCCTTCATCTGTTCCTCCGAACATTTCATCTGTGATGCGGAATCCTAATATTTCGTTTGCTTTCTCGAAAAGTGCTTTGGCCTCTTCGTTGGTATCATAAAGCTCTTTGCCCATTCCTACGAATTGAGCTCCTTGTCCTGGGAATATGTATGCGTTCATTCTTTTTTTATTTGTCTAATTGTTGCATTGCAACGATTGTATCCATAGCTAGGATTTTATAATCGTTTGATCTCTACCAGGACCTACAGATATAATGCTGATAGGCGTGTTTATTTGACGTTCTATGTCCGAGATATAGTTTTGGAAGGTTTTTGGTAGTGCATCGTGAGATTTTATTTGAGTGATATCTTCTTGCCATCCTGGATGAGACTCGTACACAGACTTGAAGTTATCAGCGTTTAGGTCAAACGGCACTTCATTGGTCTCTATAAGATCGCCTTTGTAGCTTGTGCCTACCATTACTTCATCTATTCCGCTTAAGCAATCTGCTTTCATCATACACAGCTCGTCTACACCACTTAGCATAATAGCGTATTTTAATGCTACTAGGTCTAGCCATCCTGTTCTACGTGGTCTACCGGTAGTAGCTCCAAATTCGTTACCTACCTTACGTATATGCTCACCCATATCATCATTAAGTTCTGATGGGAAAGGACCGCTACCTACTCTAGTACAATATGCTTTGAATATTCCTTTTACTTTATTGATATGCTTAGGAGCTATTCCTAACCCTGTAGACACACCACCTACCGTAGTATTGCTACTTGTTACAAAAGGATATGAGCCAAAGTCTATGTCTAGCATACTTCCTTGAGCTCCTTCTGCCAAGATGTTTTTACCATTGGTAATGTGCTCGTTTACTAAGTATTCGCTGTTTACAAACTGATATTCACGCAGTCTTTCTACCGCAGTAAAAAACTCTTCTTCCATAGCATCTAGATCAAAATCTGTGAAGCCAAATTGCTCAACGAGCTGAAGAGAACGTGTTTTCTTTTCGTGATAGTTTTGCTCAAAATTAGGAGCAAAAAGCTCACCGATCCGAAGTCCGCCTCTGCCTATTTTTTCTCTATATGTTGGGCCAATACCTCTTAATGTGCTGCCTATTTTTTTATCCCCTTTGCTCCACTCACTAGCGGCATCTAATATTTTGTGAGTAGGCATGATGATGTGTGCTTTGTATGAGATACGTAGGTTCTCTTTTACATTGGCCCCAGCTGCTGCTGTACGGTCTATCTCTTCCATAAAACGAACGGGGTCTATCACCACTCCATTGCCTATTATGTTTACACATCCATCATGAAATATACCAGAAGGTATAGTATTGAGTACGTGTTTCATCCCATTGAATTCTAGAGAGTGACCAGCATTTGGTCCTCCTTGAAAACGTGCTACAACATCGTATTTTGGCGTAAGGTAATCAGCGATTTTTCCTTTTCCTTCGTCGCCCCATTGGAGGCCTAATAGTACATCTACCATTTATTTTTGTTCTACTATTTTTACTTGATTATCACAGTTCATACAAAGCCCTAGTTCATCTACTAGGGGTTCTCCAAACAAATTGAGAGAGTGTCTTGTTACCTCAAAATTGAGCAATTCTGCCATTTTAGAAGTGATTTGTTGAATTCGAGGGTCACAAAATTCCATCACTTTGCCGCACGTATTGCAGATTATATGGTCGTGTTGCTTGTATCCATATGCCTGCTCAAATTGGGCCATATTTTGCCCAAATTGATGCTTTATAACTAAGCCACATTCCTGCAGTAAGTCTAGAGTATTATATACCGTGGCTCTACTTACGTGGTAGTTTCTATTCTTCATTTGAATGTATAGTGTATCTACATCAAAATGCTTTTTGTTACTATATATCTCGTCTAGAATAGCGTATCTCTCTGGAGTTTTACGCTGTTTTTTATTTTCGAGATAGGAAGTAAATAGAGTTTTTACGTCGTCTTTTAAGCTGCTTTTTTCTTCCATTATTTATTCGGTCGTTTAGGTATAGTTTCTAAGATAGTTCGGGTAACTTTTACATATTCATCTATGCTCTTTAATTCTTTCATAAGCTGTTCAAGATGTTCTGTATCTGATACTTGCACTTTTAATCTGCCTACGAACGTTCCATCTAAGGATTCAAAACTGATTGATTTCATGTTTACTTTCAACTGTTTGGAAACAATGTCAGTAACTTTACTAACCAAACCAAGAGAATCTATACCCGAAATTTCGAGTGCAGCCTCAAAATCTTCCTGGGTTGAAACTTCGTCGGACCAGTTTGCTTTTATAATTCGGTATCCAAATCTTGACATCAAATTGGCAGCATTTTTACAAGCTGTTTGATGTATTTTTATTTCGCCCATTACAGTGATGAAGCCTATCACCTTGTCGCCTGGTATAGGATTACAGCAATTAGCCATACTGTAATCCATTTCTACATTATCATCACCTAGAATTAATTCATTCTTAGTTTTAGATTTTATAGTACTAATCCCCTTTTCTGTTCCCGCTTTATGGGCAGATTTAGTCTCAATAAATATTTCTTTTAATTTTATTTTCTCTTTATCTATTATCCCTTCGCCTATTTGATAGGTAAGTTCTAGTTCGTCTTCTGTTTTGTAATACGCTATTAACTTATTGATGTTCTCTAAATTAAAAATATAACCGGCGTTACGCATTTTACGTGCTAGAGCCTCTTTCCCTAAGTTAGCCACTACACGTTTATCATCCTTCAGACTTTGCTTTATCTTAGTTCGGGCCTTGCCTGTCTTTACAAATGATAACCAATCTTTATTTGGCTTTTGCTTACTAGAAGTGAGTATTTCTATCTGGTCTCCATTCTTTACTTCGTAACTGAGAGGTACAAGTTTTCCATTAACTTTAGCACCTAGGCATTTTGCCCCTACTTCGGTGTGTATTTCGAAAGCAAAGTCCAACGCAGTTGAGCCTTGGGGCAGCTTTTTTAGCATTCCTTTGGGTGTAAACGCAAATACTTCATCTGCATACAAGCTCATTTTAAATTCGTCTATAAAATCAAGAGCATTTCCATCTTGATTTTCTAGCACCTCTCGAATCTGCTGTATCCAACTATCTAAACTATTAGTAGTTTTAGCATTTTTATCTTTTTCCTTGTATTTCCAATGGGCTGCATATCCTTTTTCTGCAATTGCATCCATTCTAGTACTCCGTATTTGGACTTCTACCCATTGCCCTTTTGGTCCCATCACCGTAGTGTGTAAACTCTCATATCCATTACTTTTCGGTATAGATATCCAGTCTCGCATTCGCTCAGTATTGGGTTTAAAAATACTAGTTATGATGGAGTAAACATTCCAGCAGTCCATTTTTTCATCTTCTGGATCACTATCTATAATTATGCGAATGGCAAATAGATCGTATACATCTTCAAACTCTAATTTTTTAGAAACCATTTTGTTGTAGATGCTATGTATAGACTTGGGTCTGCCTTTTATTTCGTACTTGATGCCTAGTTCGTTAAATTCTTTTTTTAGGGGCTTTATAATAGAACGGACATATTTGTTACGTTGCTCTTTAGTGGCACTTAATTTCTGCTTTAAATCTTGATATAGTGCAGGTTGGGTGTACTTAAGAGATAGATCTTCAAGTTCTGTTTTGATGGCGTATAAGCCGAGCCTGTGAGCAAGTGGGGCATAAATAAAAGTGGTTTCAGACGCTATTTTGAGCTGTCCTTTATCGCTCATATGTTCTAGAGTACGCATGTTATGCAATCTATCGCATAGCTTTATTAGAATTACACGTACATCATTGGCCATGGTGAGCAGCATCTTTCTAAAATTTTCTGCTTGTGGCGAGTTTGTATCGAATACTCCCGAAATTTTAGTAAGTCCATTGATGATATTTGAAACCTTACTACCGAACTGTGCTTCTATTTCCTCTAAGGTTATATCTGTATCTTCTACTACATCGTGGAGCAGTGCACAGATTATAGAAGTAGTACCTAAACCGATTTCTTCTGCTGCTATCTTAGCTACTGCTATGGGATGATAAATGTAGGGTTCTCCAGATTTCCTACGCATAGGCCTGTGAGCTTCTAGTGCCAGATCAAATGCTTTGCGGATTAATGTAACATCACCCTTTTCTCTAGACCACTTTGATACACGCAGTAACTGCCTATATCTGTTGACTATTTCTTTATTTTCGTCTATTATATCCTTGCTCACTTTATACTACGAGATGGTACGAAGTTAAGATATAAGGTCCGAATGCTTTGTTAGAATGTGGAGATTCTTATTCCAAATTACCGGATAAGATTTACCGTACCTTGGTAAGAGTATTCTATTCCTGTTTTATTTATCAAGCCTATTGAATAGACGTATACTCCATTGGGGCAGTATTTGCCTGAATAAGTTCCGTCCCAAGAGTTATTAATATCTTTGGATTCAAAAACTTGTTGACCCCATTTATTGTATATTTTAATATGAAATGTTTGAGCGTGGTCACTTATCACAGAGAAAGTTGCATTGGACTCAGGCCCTTTATTATCTGGAGTAAAAGCATTGGGTATGAATGCTATAATATGTGGAACTAGTACCACATTGGTAGCAAAAGTATCTGAGCATGCTTTGTCAGAAGATTCGACTAGCACTATCTGAAATCTACCCGTATCTGCTGGCATCTCGTAGATTGGATTGCTAAACGTTGAAAATAAAGTTGATTTAGCGTTTTTTACATAGAACCATTTCGAGTTTAATGAACCTTCTGCTAAAGAAGAAAAGTTATTGAGCAATAATTCTCTCTCAGAGAGGGCTAACCTATCTTTATTCGACATTGTAAATTCTGCGTTTGGTTTTGGATTTACTACGACGATGTTATCTTGTATAGTTTCGTTTTTACAACCATTGTCATCGCTCACTATAGTGGTTAGCGAGTACTTTCCATATTTTAGATTTGGATATTGAATAGTATATCCTAAACCGTTAAAAGTTTGAAAATCAGATTTTAAAGTATACTTGTAATCAATAACTTTGCCGGACAATGCTGTGAATGTAATGTCTAGATCAAAAGGTTCGCAACCCACTATTGGGTTTGGTATTTTGGCATTTGGCTTAGCAAAGTAAGGTATAGCTATACTATCTAAGTGAATAGGGCACGTGGCGTTTGACACCGAAATAAAGGATAGATTTATCTCTTCTTTTCGTAAATCACAATCGCTTGGTGTATAGGTGAATGTTTGTTGACTATTTTTGGTCAAAGAAGAAGCACAGGATAGCACGTCTATTGTAAAGTAATTGGAACTTGCTAGAGTGATTTCTAGTGTTTCATCTTCGCATATTTTTGCTTTATCGCAGAATGCAGAATAAGTCAAAGGAGGAATAACGGTATATTGAATTATGGTATCAAATGCACATATATTCGTAATTTGAGTGGCAATTACTTCTTGACTACCCAATGCCAATAGAGTCGGGTGTAGTATCTTATTGCTTACTCCTGCACCAGCCCAGCTATAGTTTTCTTCTAATTTTATTTCTAAATGGTCTGCACATATTTGTGAAGGTATAGAAGCAGAAAAGGAAGGCTTACATATTGTTTCAATAGGGAATTCTATCTCAGCATAGCAGTTGTTCCTATCGTATGTATATCGCATCATATCATTTCCACATACGTCAGGAGTGTAGTGATAGTTAGATGTAAATGACAAACTGTTTTCAGTAGATTGCCAAACACCTCCGGGGGCGTTTATTTGAAAATATTGGTTTAGGTTTATGGGTTCATTTCCTTGGCACAATATTTTATTTTCATTCACCTGTAAGACTAGATTATCGCTAACGACAATAGTCATAGTATCAGAAATTTCGCATAGTCCTGAAGTTCTGTTTGTTGCCTCTACCATATATGTCCTCGGAGAAAATGAAGGTATATCTATAAGCGGCTCAGGTGAAGAGATGTATGCACCTGGATTATTTAAAGGTCTCCAGGTTATGTTTTCACCAGTTAAGTTGTAAGGAAGCTCTACTCCATTCTTTAGCCTAAATACATTGTTGTTTCCGCATATATATTGATCTTGTAGTTGTAGTGTAGGAGCCTTTAGTATCTCAATAGAGACATATTTGGAGCTCATACATTGATAAGCTACATCCATAATAGTATAGGATAATCGTATTGAAGTATCTACGTTAGGTAAAATGGTGCTAATATTAAATGCAGAATTAATAGGTGTTTCCCCATACTTCCATACTCCATTGGCAGGAGAAGCAGATATAGTATTTAAATCTATAATAGGCTCAAAACACATTTGATGTGTTTCAGCCATAATGATTCTGGGGCCTTGTTTTTTAATTATTGGAGTACTATCTCGCAATAAGCAAGTTAGATTATTAGATGTAAGTGTGTATTGATACTTTAGCATTCCGTTTTCTACTTCGGTTATAAAGGTATCGGCCGTGCTTAGAGCACCATTGTATTGCCAATTTACGTCACTTATAGTATAGACATTATGAGATAGAGAAGTCACCAAATCAGACCCATCACAAAGTGTGGTAGCACCTAGGAGTCTTGCTTTACTTACACCTAAAGTTCCTTTATTGCTGTGTAGCTTTTCTACGGTGTCCGTACAGCCATAGTTGTCGGTGTAGCGTAGTTGGTATAATTGGTTTTGTGTAGTAGGATTATTATATAAATATGGGCTGGTAACTTGTGACGAGTCGTGTATTAAAATTCCTTGATTATATGTAGATAAAGAAAATTCAGATGGTCTCTGTGTACTGAATGTGATTTGATTATTACCACAAAAAATCTCCTCAATCTGTAGATTTGCCACATCGTGTGGTGAAATGTTAAATTGTATCGTTTTATAAGACTCGCCGTACTTCGGACAGTTGTTGTCTCTAGCTTTTATTCTTACGAAATATTTGCCTGTATCTTGTTCAGTGGGAGTGTAGCTAAGCTCGAGATAGTTATAAGGTAGAGCTGTTACTGATTTATTTTTAATTATTAATCCTGTTAAATTAGATTCGGCAGTAAAATTTACTGTGTCACTACTTACACTTACTCCATTTGAAGCTAAATCTGTTGCTGAAATATCTAAGGTGAAAGGTTGACCAATACACAGATTGTATTGATTGTCGCTATTAATTTTTGGTGAGTTATTCTGACTAGAACTGATGGTAGTTGTTAGTACATCACGTCTTATCTTACTGGCTAAATAGGGATTTCCATTTACTTTTCTCCATTGTTCTACTTCTAATACACGTATGCTTGTTTGGTTACTTTGTGTAGGTGTGAAAATATAATCTCCTGTTTTTGGGTTTAAGAAGAGTCCTTGTGGTGGATATACAGTGGGATCTGGGCTGCAATTTTCACCATTTGGACAATACGTTTTAATGAAATTTTGTGCAGAGTAGCCGCCTATATAATTGATGTTTGTATTAAAAGCTCGTTGTGGATTGACCCACTTGTAACAAAGTGAATCTCCAATAGTATTGGAAGCGTATTCGCTACCGTATACGGGTTGATTTAGGTTGAAAATGAATGAAGGTCCATTGTCAAAAGTAGGAGAGCTTACGTTCTCTTTCCAAGGGTTTATATATACATAGTTGTAAATGTCATCTCCATTTGAAGCTAAGACATTGGCATCAGATCTTTCTTTTTTACTGATGAATATATGAAATGAACAGCCTTGATATTCATTGTAGGTATTAAAGTTTACGGTTCCGCTGTAGTAGTGTGCTTCTACTCCGAAAGGGTAGGTAGAGTTTACACCGCACTTGGAGTCTTGAGGATTACATATTTTAGTAATGTTTTCAAAACCGATTTTACGTAGGGTAATTCCACTGCCTAAGTTCTTATTCTGGCAGGCATCAGAAATGGTTCTAATATAGGCTTCGGTTAAGTCAGTACTATTCTCGGTAGAACTTCCTCCGCCTTGACCATTTAATTTTTTACCTCCGCAGTCTCTGTAGAGAGTCACATTTATTTGATATGCTTTACCGAATAGATGTTTGAACGTAATTTCACTACCCATTAGGTGATCTGCCTTTGCTGTGCAAAAAACAAGTGTCAGAGCTAATATGGATATAATTTTAGACTTCACTACATTTCAAATATAAGCAAAAAAAGAGGGAACTACGTTTCCTCTTTTTTTGCAATTGTTATGTTTTATGGCTTTTTATTTATCTAATTAGAGTAATAGTACCTGTATAGGTATATACTTCATCATTAAGAGCTGTTACGTTTAAAATGTAGGCATACACATCTTGTTGAGCCAGGGCTCCACCATATGTGCCATTCCATTTTTCATTTTTGTCGGTAGTTTGGAACATAATTTCACCCCATCTGTTGAAGATGGTTAGTTTCATGTACTTCTCGCCACTTATGTGAGCTTTGAAACCTTCATTATCTGAAGGTCCAGCAAAGTCTGGGGTAAAGGCATTAGGTATGAAGACTATAAGGTCAGGGCCTATTACC
>JBDNFQ010000029.1:0-8328 GCA_041689715.1 Bacteroidia bacterium | reverse complement strand
TGTGTTATTCGGTTTGTGGTTAAAAAGTAGATCGCTTTCTTCTACATCAGCTGTCACTATTCTAAATCCTCTACTACCGTTAGCCACACAAGGCTTTATAATAAATTTTTCCTTGCTAACTAAATAAGTGTTTGCAGCATTTTTGTACTCTTCGTAAGTAGTTGCTATACTAAATTGGGGAGTTGGTATCTGATTGTTCTTTAGGTGATTATACAGTTTCCCCTTGTCGTTTGCTATGGCTAAACTCTGTTCGTTGCTTACTATGATTCTAATATTATTTTTTGCAAAAAGTGCTTTGTTTCGTGCCAGGGGAATAAGCTCACGAGTAGTTATGGGGAGTACGATGTCTATTCGGAGCTCTATACACTTTTGTAGAAATGAGTTAATGTACTCAGGGCTATCTCCTGCAGGTACAGTGAAATAGTGATGAGCTAAAAGCTTACCCGCCGTATGCTCTTGTATGTCGCAAGAGAAAAGTGTAATGTCCGTGTTAGATTCTAATATAGCTTTAAGAATACCAGGTGCCCCCGGGGCTCCGCCCCCTGTTACTAGAATGTTTTTTATAGTTTCCATCTCACTACCTCAAATACTTCAGCTAGAGTGGCATTGATCTGAATACCTCTATTAAGGGCTAATCCTTTTATAAATTCTGGATTACTATAGGGTCTATGTGCTTGAGATTTATAAAGTTTTAAGGCTTCTATCTTTTTATCGATATGCCTTTGTTCCAGAGTGATGAAGCAAGTGGTATTGAATACCAGGTTGTTCCACGGCATTTCGTAACACAATATGCTGCCAAATTTAAAAGCTCTTAATCCTTCTTCTGCTATGGTTTTATGATCTTGGTGAATGTCGTTTAGTGACGGCATGAGCACTAAATCAGGTTGTAGTGTTTCGCGAAGTTTTATGAGATCATCTAGTATCTCCTGCCTGTGATAGGTAAATGTACGTACCTCGTAGTCGTGTAGTATGAGATGATCAGGTGCTATGCCCAATGAGGCCGTAGCTGCTTTTACTTCAGTTATTAATATGTCTTCTGGAAACTGAGGTAAAACCGACTGTTTGCAAGCTGAAAATGTGGCATAGTATACCTCTTTTCCTTCCTCTACCCATTTGTTTATACTTGCTCCACAACCAAACTCGCCATCATCGGTATGTGGTGCCAAAATTAGTATTTTTTGAAAAGAATTACTCATTATTTATTACGTATAAAGTTATATCTTAATTGAAGGGATAAGTTGAAAATAGCAATCTTAGCATTTGCATTTCGCTGTATGTGGTAAATTACTTCATTAATTTGAGAGTAACTTTTTTCTATGCACGATGCGTTGAGAGTAGCAGAAAACTTTTTAATGAAATCTTGCTGATTCTTCTCCGCTTTTATCTGATAGTTATCTATCGTTTGATAGAGCATACTCTCCCTAAGTATCGATAAGCCATTGGTTAAAAAATACTGTAGCTGCACTCTTCCTAGTTTATGCATACTATCAGACAAGGTGCTTACCTTTCCTAAATTATTGGAGTAGCACGCCAGCATCCAGTCTCTAAACATCTCAGCATAGTTATCTTCCACGCTTTCTACTAGCTCTATAGCTTTATTAAAATTCCCCTCTGATAAATAAGCGATTTGTTCTGCTTTTTGCGAGTCCAGTGCATACTTGTCTATCAGGAATTGTTGTGTTTCTGCTTCGGTGTATTTTGGCACCTTGATCAGTTGCGTTCTACTGGTGATGGTGGCTAGCAAAGCATCAGAATTTTCTGCTACTAGTGAGAAGTAGGTTTTTTGCGGTGGTTCTTCTATTAGTTTTAGTAGAGCATTACTCTGTCCTTGTAAGTACTCAGGCATCCAAAGTATGAGGGACTTTGCTTCGCCTTCATAAGATTTCAAGGAAAGTTTAGTTAGAATTTTTCGGACTTCTTTTATGTTGAGGTTGGGAGACTTATTCTCATCTTTAGCTGTAATAGCTGCCCAATTAGTAATATTAAAATACTTATTTTTAGTTACAAGCTCTCTCCATTCTACTATGAAGTCATCAGAAATACCTTTATCTCCTCCTGTGTGAGGAAAAGAGTAGTGAACATCTGGATGAGTAAGAGAAGTTATTTTTCTGCAAGAAGAACACTCACCACACGAATCTGAATCCGATGGATTAGAGCAATACACATACTGAGTAAGTGCAGATGCTAGTGCAAGCTTTCCACTTCCTTCAGGCCCTAGAAATAAAAGGGCATGCGGTAGCCTATTGGCTTCTACACTTGCTATCAGCTTCTTTTTAATGGATTCTAGGCCATAAACTTGCGAAAACTGCATACTTACTCTGCTTGGCTAACGCTCTTGGCTTTAGGTTTGGTGTCCAAAAAAGTATTCTTTACCCAAAAGAATATGCAGATACCTATCAGTAGATATACTAGTCCGCCAAAAATTGCCGCTAAGTTTGCCCCAAGAGTATATGTTTTTGGCTCAAATTTGAAGGTGACGGTGTGTTGCCCAGCAGGTACTTTTAAGCCTCTCAAAACATAATTAGCTCTAAAGTAATCTACCTTTTCATTATCAATATAAGCGTCCCATCCTTTGTCATAATAGATTTCAGAAAAAATCACATTCCCTTCTGTACTAGAATTAGTAGTGTACAGCAATTCCTCTGGGTGATAAGAGGTTAGCACTACGCTAGCATTACTATCAGAAACGGGAGATGTGCTTATACGATCTGCAAAAACCTGTTCTACTATTGCTTCCTTTTGAGTACTTAAGTTACCAAGAGCTAAAACAGCACTGTCTGCATTTTCTACTACATTTACTTTATTTACAAACCAAGCATTTCCTAATGCTTCAGGATTCTGACCATACAGAGGCTGAGCTCCTTTTTGTTGCTGATTTGGGTAGATAAAGTATTTCATATTCAGCATATTGAGGATGCCGTTATTCACTACTCTCCCATTGGTGAGATCATCATTAAGGTGCCAATCCCAGATATCTTGGAATCTTCTAATCTTAGCAGCACTATAACCCCCTATAGACTTATGAAAATAAGCACATCGATTACTGTTTAGTGGACTTTCGGTTAGGTCTAAAACTCGATAGTAACTAGTGTCTTGCTTTATAGCTAAATCAGCAGAGTACGGAGTGAAAGGAACCGATGAGGTTACTCTTTTCTTAAACTCTTTGTTATCTAAATACCGTTTGCCTACAGACCATAAGTCAGCTAAAATTAATAACCCTAGAAACAGAATAGCATACTGTGGCTTTATTTTTTGCTTGTATGCAAGCCAAAGAATTAGGAGTAAAAGTAAAGCAAAGAGTAAGCCTCTAGAGCCATCTTTTTTCATGATTTTCAATCGCTCTTCTACAAGTCTATTTTTTATGTTATCTATATCTCCTTGAGTTACCTGTGTTCCCCGCTGTTGCAATGCCATTTGAGCGGTTCTGGTATCACTATCGTATACCATCTGGCCTGTGGTTTCATCATATTTTGGTGTAGAACTAAAGTCATTGAACAATGTCCCAGTAAATGCTAATAGCACGATTAGTCCTATTCCGATGCCAGCAGTAATGGAGATGGGCTTTATATTTTCTTTAATATACTTTGGGTTACTTAGTATCTGCTCGACTGCTAGCATAGCCAGTAGGCCTGTGCATACTTGTATAATCGCTATCATCATACTCGGGGATCTAAACTTATTGTACATTGGAAAGTAGTCATACATCCATAAGTTGAACCAAGCGAAATTATTGGTGCCCATAGTAAGTACCAGTGTGAGTAGTATGACAGATAATAGCCACCATTTTTCGGTCCCTTTTACTATGACTAGTCCTAGTAGCATGAGTATAAACATGGTAACGCCTAGATACTTAGGCCCAGATGTAGAACCTATTTGTCCATAATAAAGTTGTAGCTTGTCCGAATCTCCACCACTATAGTTTGGGATAAAAGTAGCTGCGTAGTCTGACCATCCCATACTATATGAAAAGACGTAGTCTTTAGTAAGACCATCTTTGCTGTCTTCCTTATTAGCAGCAGATTTACTTATGGTAAGTTCAGAGGTGCCACGTATGGATTCTTTTGCATATTCATTGACTAAAAGCAGATTAGAACTATTTGCACCTAGAGCTATACCTGCTCCAAGTATGGCAAGTCCTGCGGCTTTGGCAAAGTCTAAGATTCTCTTTTCTTTAATATGCTGAAACAGCTGAAAGAGGAAGAATAATACCACCATAAAGCCAGTGTAATATGTTATTTGAAGGTGGTTTACAAAAATCTGCAAACCCAAACCTGCCGCAAGTACTGCTATGCCTAAGAAATACTTTTTACGCACTAACCATTTCACCCCCGCTATGACTAGAGGTATGTAGCTTATAGCAGCTGCTTTGGTGCCGTGACCCACGGCTAGTATCGTAAGATTTTCCGTTGCAAAACCTATACCAATAGCTCCAACCAAAGCAAGCCATGGTCGTACTTTGAAGGCTAGCAACATTATAAAACTGAAGAATACGTATCTAAATATTTGAGACCAAAGTCCCGGGGTTTTAGGGAACATGAGATATTCTATTACGGGATTTACCGATCTAGAAATAACATAGGATGGCATACCGCCAAAAAGTGCATTGGTCCAGAGAACGTTCTCTCCTCTCTCCTCTTTGTATCTCTGAATCTCGCTGGAAGCTCCCTTATATTGTACAATATCACTTTGTACAGGCTCTTTACCTTTAAAATTGCCAGGCACAAAAAGTGCAGTAACAATGAAAATAACCACTGTAATTACTAAAAAAATTAGGGTGGACTTATACTGAGAAATAAAATTATTCATATACCTTATTAATTTGGCCAAAAATAGAACTTGTTTGATAAGATTTCACAAAATACCCAAATATATGGTCAATATTTAGGTAACCTCTATAGTAAATTATAATATTCTACTGCTTGGGCTGGTCTACTATACTTTATAATTTTGTCATTTGGAGCTTTGTGCACTATTCCTTTTTGCCACTGTTCATAGTGCTTACAGACATATTCGTATACCTTTTTGTGATCTTGTTTTTGCGATATACCAGTTTGGGTTTCTCTAAGCATGTCTGCCACAAAACCATCTTCCTTTCCTATATAGATAATGGGTCTACCGCTGGCCATGTACTCATAGACTTTTGCTGGGATTCCACCTTCTTGCCCAGAAGAGTTTAGTGGTCCACATACCAAAAGGATGTAAGATGTCTCTAAAAATGAAATACTCTGGTGATGCGGAACATAGGTGGAGTATGCTGTGTGATTGGTTAATTCACGAACACTTATTTCCTCTGTAAGCTCTGGGTAGGTAGATCCAACGAATTGGAGCTTAAAAGAGGCTTCTGGATGATTGTTTTTAAACATCTGAAGAGCATCTAAAAAGGGTAGAATATTGTACTGATCTGAGATGGTTCCTGTGTAGGTGATTACGAAGTCTGTCTTTAGCTGATAGTTAAATTCCTCAAAGTCTTTAGGGTCATATCCATTGGGAATACTTGTAAATTTATTGCTAGAAATAGCAGGTGATTTGCTCTTAAAAAAAGGAATATATACAGGACTAGCTGTTACTATATGGTCTGCAGTTTCTATAACTTTACGTTCGTACCTGAGGTTTATTTTGTGAGATAGTTTACTATGATTAAGTAGGCTGTAGTAGTATATATCCGTCCACATATCGCGAAAATCTACAATCCAACGGAGGTCGAACATTTTTTTAAGTTCGTAACCAATAAGTTGTGTAGAGTGTGGTGGGCTAGAGGTGATTACTGTTTCTATACCTTCCTCTCTTATAAGTTGTTTTGCTTTTTCAATGGCATATCTATTCCAATATTTACGAGGATCAGGGATAAATAAGTTGCTGCGTAAAAAAACAACCGCTTTTTGTATAGGATTTTTATGATCAATGCCACCCAATCCGGCAGTAGGCATATTTTTTTTGCCAATGAGTTTCTGATATAGATTAAGCGGTTCAAATGATTGGGTAAAATGAACCTTTAAATTGGGATGAACTTCTAATGCTAAGCTTTCGTCTGTTACCGCATAGCTAGCATACTTTGGATCTGGGGCTATTACGTGTATTGTATGGCCCATTTCGCACAAGTAGTGGGTGAGTTTTAGCCATCGCTGTACGCCCGCACCGCCACTTGGTGGCCAGTAGTACGTTATTATTAGTATAGTCTTATCCTTCCTCAACAAAGGCAAATATATCCTGCAATTGTATTAGGAAGTATAGAGCACTGAAAATACTGTGCAGATAATAATTTTTTATTTCGACTCTTAATTTGTCAATTTGCTATAGATATATGTGTGGTATAGTAGGTATAGTACAAGAGGCAGGCTACAATGAAGTGCTGCAACCATGGGTAGAGCAGATGCTTGCTGCACAGCACCATAGGGGGCCAGATGCTACTGGTGCTCTAAGTATTCCTATTGGAATGTTGGGACATAATAGACTGAGCATCTTAGATTTATCTGCGTCCTCAGATCAACCATTTGTTTACAATACGGTCACCATAGTATTTAATGGAGAGGTGTATAACTATGTGGAATTAAGAGAAACTCTAAGAACCAAAGGATACAAATTTAGTACCAGTGGAGATACTGAGGTTGTTTGTGCGGCTTATCAGCATTGGGGTAATGAGTGTGTAAAACACTTCGTTGGGATGTGGGCCTTTGCTATCTGGGATAGCGAGAAGAAACTCTTATTTTGCTCTAGAGATAGGTTTGGGATTAAACCTTTTAATTATATGCTCCAAGAGGGGAGAATGTCGTTTGCTTCGGAACTTACTACGCTTAGAACATTGCCTTTTTTTGATGCTACGCTTAATAAAAAGCAAGTGGCTAGAGGCCTAAATGTAGGTTGGTCAGCGTACAAAGACGAGACGTATTATGAGAATGTAAAACAACTAGAAGGAGCACATAATCTGATATGGCAAAATGGACAAGTGACTATTGAGCGATACTGGGATCTGACTAAAGTAGAGGTGCCAGATAATGAGGAGGACGCGGTGGCCAGATTCAGAGAACTTTTTGATGATTCCATAAAGTTGCACATGCGGTCTGATGTCAAAATAGGTTCGTGCTTAAGCGGTGGGCTAGATAGCTCAGCTATAGTAGCAGCTATAGCAGGTAAACATCCAGAAGACTATCATACGTATACTATTTATTTTACCGGCAAAGGAGCTGTAGATGAGCGACCTTTTGCAAGGCTGCTAGAGAAGAGGTATGCTAATGTGAAATCTGAGTATAGCGAGCCATCTGATGCTGAACTTACTTCTGATTTCGAAAAATTTATGCGTCATGTAGAACTGCCATCTGCAGGTAGTTCTTTTTATTCTCAATATTTTGTAATGAAGCTGGCAGGAAAGCACAAAACTAAAGTGCTTATAAATGGACAAGGAAGCGATGAGTTTCTTATAGGGTATATGCATACGTACTATCGCATATTAGCAGATTGTTTAAGAGAATTTAGGCTGCTTTCTTACCTGAAAATACTTAGAGATCATATTAGAGAGCACGCATTATCAATCAAACAAATTCTAAAAACCATTGGTCTATCCTTCCTGCTGGTGGTGAAAGATGAAAATGACTTTACTCGCATAGAACTAAAACGAAACTACAAGCAAATAGAGGGCTACGACTATTCTGATGCTACTGTTCAGCTAGAAAATAAATTTAAATCTCGTACTGATAATTTTCTTTATCACTTGATTATGACCACTACACTTCCGACTCTTCTTCATTTCGAAGATAGGAATAGTATGGCTTTTAGCATAGAAAGTAGAGTGCCGTTTTTAGACCACAGACTAGTAGAATTCGGTTTTTCTCTTCCGATAGAGTGGAGAGTGAAAAACGGAGTCACCAAGTATGTACTAAGAGAAGGACTAAAGGATGTCTTACCCTCCGAAATTTATAAAAGAAAGGATAAAAAAGGATTCGTAACTCCAGGAGAATTTAAATGGGTGAAAGGGCCATTGAAAACATATTTCAAGGATTTGGCTAAGGATATAAAGCTCAACTGGCGGCTAAATGTGCTCCAAAGATGGAGTGATAAGTAGGGGATGAAAAGTGTTGAACAGTTTTAGTATGGTTCGTTGCTCTATAAATTAGTAAAAACTTTAGATTTCCACTATACTTGAAGCCCATAAAGGATGGCCTATAAAGTGCCTCTCAAACCAATAAAATGGCTCACATATTAAAGAAATCTACCGCTACTAATAAAGGTGTCTTGCTGCTAACACATAAGGAGATAGCATACTTTGGTAAAGGCCTAAAACAAATACGCTACCCTGAAGTAAATAAGATTACCAATAAATTCTTTCCGCTGGAT
>JBDNFQ010000028.1:0-20685 GCA_041689715.1 Bacteroidia bacterium | reverse complement strand
TGCATCAATGGTAAAACGGTAATTTACCACTACTAATCCATCTTAGGATAGTAGAAATACTCTAGTTTAGGAGTAGACTCCAATACATTTCTAAAATTATCAGTATCAAATTGGATACATCCTACACCAGCTGTAGGTACATTATCTATTTGCACACCTGCTAGGCTGTAAAACACGTCTGTGATCCCCGGATTATGAGCTAAGATTAATACAGTATCTATCAGTGGGTCTAGTTCCTCTATAGTCTTTATAATTTGCTGTGCACTGGCCAGATATAGGTCGTTGGTAAAGCGTGTAGGTGTAGATGGCAATATCTCAGATAAGATTTGCCAGGTCTCCCGAGTACGTTCAGCATCAGAAACTAAGATAAGCTCGGGGAGTATTCCGTAGTCTTTTATTTTTTGAGCTATCTGAGGTGTATCTTTTCTCCCTCTAGCATTTAGAGTCCGTTGGTGGTCCGTTTGGCCAGCATTTGACCAGTCAGACTTTGCGTGTCTCATAAGGATTACTCTTTTCATTTGCGTGCTAATGTATAGGCAAATACTAACCAACCTACGATATAGCTCAATCCACCGATAGGTGCGAGCCTGGCAAACACATTTACGTCTATTCCGAGTATATCTTTGAGAGCGTGAAGGATTAAACTAGCAGAGAATAAAAGCATACCCAAGTAAAAAAAACGACTAGGATAGGGATTATAGTTCTCTTTTATGTAGTATATGATCTGAACTATAAATAAGCCTAAGGCGTGAATAATGAAGTACCGAAGCCCAGTTTCATAGGTAGCCTTTTGGTCTGGCGAGAGTATATTTTCTAATCCATGAGCCCCAAATGCCCCTAATATGACATAGAGAGCACATAGCACAGCGGCTACCCGCATATGGGTAGTGGTTTTATGACTTTTCATTCTATTTTTGTTCAAAATTAAGCAAATATGAAAAAAACACTCCCGTTTATAATCTTAGTTTTGTTTTTATGCTCCTGCATGAAAGACATAACAGATACCATAGAAAAAGGTCAAAACCTTAGCGGTATACAATGGAACCCCACAATAGCTGTACCTTTAGTCTATTCCCGATTAGGTCTGCAAGATGTACTAAACCAAGTACAAGACTTAGAATATATAAGGGTAGAGGCTGATGGAAGCCTTACTATAGTATACGCAGATGAGTATGAATCTGATATAGCAGAAAATTTACTATCGCTTGATAACCAGTCGTACGGAGAAACCTTTAGCTTAGATGCTTCACAACTTAATACACTTGCAACATCTGGCACCCTTGTTCTTACTTTTAATAGAACATTAGGGTACTCAGCTGGTTCCAATGAGGTAGATAAAATTTGGTTTAAAGGTGGAACCTTGCCACTCAATATAAGTACAACACTAGAGCACGACGTCACTTTTAAAATAACTATACCTGAGGCTTTGAAAAATGGGACTGCTCTAAGCGAAACTGTTTCTGCTCTATATACTACGGCTCCCAATACTGGCAGCTCAACTATTTCACTGCAAGACTTGGAAATAGATTTTACTAAAACAACTCAGACCTATTCAGAAATAGATGTAGAGTTAGAAATAACGATTACCAAGAAAGGAAGCAATAGTATTAAACCTGTAGAATCAGTAACTTTTGGTATGCAGCTACTTAATCAGAAGTACAGTAAGATAACTGGCCTATTCGACGTCATAGATTTTTCTACTCAAGGTAATACCTTCGACATTAGTTTCTTTAGAAATAGTCAGTCAGGCTCATTTACCCTAGCTGATCCGCGGATTAAATTTATTCTTAGAAACAGTATTGGAATACCCATTGATGCTTCAGTTCCTCGTTTTGAAGGAACAAACCCTAATAATAATTTAGTGAGCCTTACAGGGTTTCCAAACCCATTGCCATTCCCCGTTGTTGCAAATTCTGAAATGGGGGCCACCAAAGTTGATTCGTTTGAACTAAATAAAAATACGAGTAATCTAGGTGCCTATATCAATAATAGACCAGCTAGTAATTACTATGAGTTAGCTGTAAAGACAACCACTATTGGGAGTGATAGACATTTCTTGTTAGATTCCTCTAGAGTATCAGCTCGTGTGGAGATAGAGATACCGTTAGAAGGCACAGCTAAGGATTATGTTTTAGAATCAGCTCAGCCTTTCAATTTAGAATTAGATAATCCTGATCAAGTAAAAGAGATACTCGTTCGATTATATACTGAAAATGGTTTCCCTGCAGACATTGCCATACAGTTATATTTTGAAGATAGTGTAAGTAATACGGTGCTAGATTCTTTGATTCTTGGCGATATACTTATTCTTCCATCTGCCAATATAGACGCAAACGGTAAGGTAGATGGGGTGAATCCTAAAACGACAGATATACTTATGGGAACAGCCAATGTCTTACGGATTACAGCTGCCAATAGAATAAGAATCAAAGCATATTTCAATACATTAAAAGAAAATGGCGGTAATCAACCAGATGTCAAATTCTACAATATATATGACTTATTACTACAAATGGGGGTGCAAGCAGAAGTGTTAATTAATCAAGATTTATAAATTATGAGAAAGATATTTATAATAATCGTACTTAGTGCTCTTGGTCATACGAGTAGAGCACAGAGCAATATGACGCTATATAATATGGAGCCTATTCCACAGCGACTTAGCGTAAATCCTGCATTAGCACCAGATTGTAAATGGTATTTGGGCATGCCGGCTTTGTCGTCTGCAGATTTCAGCTTTGAGAGTAATGCTCTAGATTTTATAAGTTTAAATAGTGCTTTGGTTCCAAAAGCGGGCACAGATTCGTTTACCTTAGATCTTACCCAATTGAGCAGTGTATTGGATAAAGAAACGTATATAAGTTTGGGTATAAACCAAGAATGGATCAATTTTGGTTTTAGAATAAAAAAGAGCATGTTTACCTTTGGTATTACTGAAAAGGTAAAAACCAGAATAGGGATTCCTAATGATCTTTTTAAGCTTGCGTTTGAAGGTAATGGCGGAAGTAATTTGGGTTATGATTTTAACTTTAATTTTGCTTTTGATGTGCTGCATACGCGTGAATATGCTCTTGGATTTAATAGAAGCTTACTCAGAGGTAAACTTAAGGTAGGAGGTAGATTGAAGTATGTACAAGGTTTTAATGTATTGGAGACCAAGAAAAATGACATCATTTTTAGAACAGACCCTAATTTATTTGCTTATAAAGTGACAGCAGATATAGAGGTAAATAGTTCATCTCCTGTATTTTCAGATAGTGCAGGAAGTGGTAATATAGTACAAATAATAACTACTCCGGGTGGCGTTGGCTATGGGGTAGATTTAGGAGTTAGTTTTGAGCTGACCAAAAGAATAGTATTAACGGCTAGTCTGGTAGATATAGGCCGTATAAACTGGACTAATAATCTACGCAATGTGCAGTCTAAGAATCCTGGGGCTTCTTTTGAATACAAAGGGATAGATATACGTGAGTATATTGGGGACTCTACTTCTGGCGGAAGGGGGTTTGAGGCTTTGGCTGATACGTTACTAGATGTTTTTGCATTGGATACTTCTAAAAATAGTTTTTCTACGGGACTACTCGGAGAGTTTTATATAGGGGGTAATTTTAAGTTGAATGATAGACACAATGCAGGTATATTGATGAACGGCAGTTTTTACAATAAAAAATTCTATCCATCTGTGACACTTTCTTGGAATTCCAAATTTGGAAGAATATTGGCATTAAGTGCTAGCTATACTATGATGAGTGGCAGTTTTACTAACTTTGGTTTAGGCTTAGGGATTAACTTGGGGCCTGAGCAATTTTACCTAGTAAGTGATAACCTAATAGGCGTAGCCCTAGGCAATGTGAAAACTGTTTCAGTTCGTTTTGGCTGGAATCATACTATTGGTAGAAGGAAATTTGAAAAACAACAAAGAGCTAATTAATATGAATATTAAACTATGGTGTGTAGTAGGGGCCCTCTTTATACTAGTTGGGTGCAAAAAGGAGTCTGCAGTAGATGAAGATAAGGCCATTCAAGATTATCTAACGGCTAATGACCTTACTGCTGAGAAAACAGATGAAGGCTTGTATTATATCATTACCAAAGAAGGAACGGGTGGTAGAGCCAATATTACTAGCACGGTTACGGTACATTACAGAGGATATTTACTAGACGGAAGTGTTTTCGACTCATCATACGATAGAGGGCAGAAAAGTACTTTCCCGCTTGCTAATGTGATACAAGGTTGGCAGATAGGTATTCCCAAACTAAAAGAAGGAGGTTCTGGTAAATTACTGATCCCGTCTAAACTAGCCTATGGCGAGCGTGGACAGCCTAATAGTATTATAGGATCAAATGAGACTCTAGTGTTTGATATAGAACTCTTTATAGTGCAATAGTGCGAGAGGTGTCTGATGCCCAGTTGCTGTGGTATCTAGGTGCAGCCACTCTTGTACTCGGAGACCTTATCTATGGCGTATACAAGTGGGTCATTTATTTGCTCATTACTAGAAAATGATATTCCTAAGTTTTGACGGAAATAACTTAGATTCAATACTAAAGACCAGCCTTTTTTCGATTTTAGTAGCTTGTATATTTGGATATGGGATCTACAAACAGCGTAAGAAAAGAATCTAGTCTTCCTGTATCTTGGCTAGCACATCCGCAAAACTAGCTTTCACCATAGTATATTTTCCTTGGTTTCTAAACCACGTAAGCTGTCTTTTGGCATAGTTGCGAGTATGTTGCTTTATTTTCTCTACAGTGTGCTCGTAGGTCCATTCACCATCGAAATAGCTGAACATTTCCTTGTAGCCCACGGTATGCAGAGCATTTAAGTCTTGATAATCGTGTACCGTTCTAGCTTCGTCTTCTAGTCCCATGGCCAGCATAGTATCTACTCGCTTGTTTATGCGACTATATAGCTCATCTCTGTCTCTATCTAGGTATAGATAAGTGGTCTCGTATTCAGGCACTTGTACAGCTTCAGTTGGATTACTTTCACCTTCCTTTATTTCTATAGCACGCATTAAACGAACCGGATTGTCAAAATCAAGATCCGCATCTACTATGTCCATAGACTTAGCAACACTCTGTAGAGCGGCTAGTCCTTCTGTTTCTAAAATATAGTTGAGTTGCTCACGGAGTTTTTCGTTTTTAGTAGGCAGTAGATCTAAGCCTTCTGTGGCTGCTTTTATATATAGGCCCGTTCCTCCAGTCATTATGACTACGTCATGCTTGGTAAAAAGCTTTTTCAAGAGTTCATTTACTTCTCTGGCATACTTACCCGCATTGTACTCGTCATGTATGGAGTGAGAGGCTATGAAATGATGCTTGGCTGCCTTTAGTTCTCTCTCAGAGGGTCTGGCTACTCCTATATTTAATTCTTTGTATAGCTGTCTACTATCACAAGATATGATTTCAGTTTCGAAATATTGAGCTAATCGGATAGTGAGCTCAGTCTTACCTACGGCTGTAGGCCCGGCAATTACTAGGAGTCTTTTATTCTGTTGGTTTGCCGTCATTTATTTGTGATTCATCTATCTCTGACTCGTCTACTGTATCTCCGAATAGGTTGAAATCATCTTTTTCATCCTCTTCTTCGTCCTCATCGTCTTCGTCGTCATCCTCATCAAGCAAGCCACTTATTAAAGAATCTGCTTCCTTAAATAGTTTAGCACTTGGGTCATCTATTATAGTCTTGGGGTTTACAAATTGCTTAGGAGCTATTCCATCACTTTTAGATACAAGGGGATAGTTTACACCCATTTCTGCTTTAAATAGTTTTATCACCTCAACACGAAGATGCCAGTCTCCAGCGTCAGCATCATACACATACAAGAATTTTTGATGTGGATCATCTATGAATTTACCAAGTTCTGATGCACCTGCAGCTTTAGCCATAGGCTTAGGGTCGGTACAAAACTCTTCTCCCGGTCTCCAAGAGTCATTTGTTTTGTAAAAAGAAGCCGCATTAAGATTGTCAAATCCTACCGCCTCTTGTATCGCATTATGAAAATCTCTGAATGTGTTTTTTGAGCCTACGTCTATTACACGTAGTACATCATCTACATCTTCAAAAGTCACTTTAAATCTAAAAACCAAACTACTCATTACTCTGCAAACCTAATTCTTTTCCTAATTGAAGTACAAATTTATATGCTTCTGTATAATCATTGGTAATATCTCCGTCCAGTATAGCATCTTTTAACGCAATTTTGATAGTACCTATTTCTTTGCTTGGGCCTATCCCAAACATTTTCATTATTTCTTCTCCTCCTATGGGTGGCTGCCAGTTTCGAATTCTATCTCGCTCTTCTACCTCGGCAATGTTGGCTTCTACATTGACCAAATTGGCCTGAAACCGATCTTCTTTGTTCTTGTTTTTGGTGGTGATGTCACTCTTGCATAGTATCATCAAATCTTCTAAATCTTCATCAGCATCAAAAATGAGACGTCTTACAGCAGAGTCTGTTATGTATTCTTTGGTAAGAGCTATCGGTCTCAGATGAAGTTTTACGAGGTTCACTACCTTACGCATATTCTCGCCTAAAGGCAATTTTAGTCTCTTGAAGATAGGTTTTACCATTCTAGAACCTTTGTCTTCGTGACCGTGAAAAGTCCAGCCGTCACCAGGCACAAATCTTTTGGTGGGTGGTTTGGCGATGTCGTGCGTGATAGCTGCCCAACGAACCCAGAGGTCATTGGTCTTTTCGCATGCTTGGTCTAGCACCTGTAGCGTATGGTAGAAGTTGTCCTTATGGCTTTTACCCTCTCGTATCTCCACACCTTGCAATGATACAAATTCCATAAAGAATTGGTGCAGTAGTTTAGTGTCGAATAGTATGTTGAATCCGATACTTGGCTTGGCACTTAATATTATTTTATTGAGCTCATCTGTTATTCGCTCTTGCGAGATAATATTGAGTCTACTGGCTTCCGTCTTTAATGCTTCGAATGTTTGTTCTTCAATTTTAAAATCGAGTTGCGTTGCAAATCGAGCAGCACGCATCATCCTAAGGGGATCGTCGCTAAAGGTTACTTTAGGATCTAACGGTGTTTTGATTATGCCGTTTTTTAAATCTGAAAGACCATCAAAAGTGTCTATCAGATCACCATAATTTTGCTTATTTAAGCTGATGGCTAATGTATTGATAGTGAAATCTCTGCGGTATATGTCGTCCTCGAAAGTGCCGTCTTCTACCTTCGGTTTTCGGCTATCGCGGTCATAGGACTCTTTGCGTGCACCTACGAATTCAAATTCCCAATCATCTGTTTTTATTTGAGCAGTACCAAAGTTTTTAAAGACACTAAGATACGAACCTTCTAAACGTTTTTTTACAGCAGAAGCTAGAGCTATGCCGCTACCTACCGTTACAAAATCTACATCCTTAGATGCTCTATTCAAGTATATATCTCGCACATATCCACCTACTACAAAAGTCTCAAAGCCTAGCTTTTGAGACTCTTGTGATACTATTTGGAAAATAGGATGTGTGAGCTCTTTTTGAAACAAGGGACGAAGTTATCAAATATTAAAAGATAGCGTAATCCAAAGGGAGGATATTTTATAAATTAAGCCGTGAAAATTACTATGTAATATAGTCGGACATTTAATTTGAACCTTTGCTTGTATGAGAATTTTCTGCAAGGTGCCAGGATCAAAAAATTTTTAGGGCAAAACGTGGCCCTAAGTAAATTAGAATCTCGTGCCAAACCATTTTGTTTTCTTGCTTGCATATTTGATAAAATCAAGAACTAAAGTTTTTTTTAAAATTAACCTAATCAACTATATCCCACTTACAACTTGTAGGCGGAACTCCAGTATCTATAATATTAATGTTAAGTGAGGTATGCATATCCTCTGACTCATTATTTACCTCAATAGCTTGTAGCTTTATGTATAGTGAACTCAGATAGCTTTAGGAGTAGTTCTAATTCCTTCTGCGGGTTCTTTTCAGCGACTTTATCGAAGATTGCAGCCTCTCATAGTAGCCTAAATTAAGTTTGCATATATTTGGTTCAGATAAAAATGAATAACACCACTATCCCTATCCAATAATAAACATTTGTAAACGTTTACCAAACGACAATTTATATAGGGGATATATGTGCCATACACATATACAAGTGTAATATGCAAGTAAGAAATAAGAAAATAAACAGATTTGCACAGTCCGCCTAAAAGGTCGGTCAGAGTAAATCTCGGCTTCTCTCACTTGCTTGGGGAGCTATCCACATGGGTAGCAACGAACGGTTTGGCCATAATAACGGCATATAATTATGAATATAAAACTTAACAAAATCGCTTTTTTGTTACTCATTCTAGGAGTATCAACAGTTTCAAAAGCTCAAAACTGGAGCTTATCTGGTAATGCCCTTAATGGGATCCCATTATTAAAATTAGGTTCCACAGATGCAGAAGATGTCAAATTCTTCACCGACAATCAATTTAGAATGAATCTAACAAAGACCGGATGGCTTGGTTTAGGTATTGACCAACCTCGTGGTTGGATGGAACTTAACTATTGCCCTCTTCCAGGGCATACTGACAATGGACTCATCGTTACCCGAAATTTTTGCAACAATAACATTCTAGTTGATGCAGGGCAGCCTGATTTAATTGGCGGTGGTGTTACGGTATGGAATCCTAACAGCCCGCCTGAGAATAATAATAATTTTATTGTTCCATTTAGCTTTAAAACCGGAAACACCACTAATGTAGCTAGTCCACTGCTGAATCCTGGTGCTGCACCTATGTTTTGGGTACGAGCTCAATCTCCTAATGGTTTTTGGCAAAGCTCAGGTCCTGACAAGTTTGACACCAAATTTATCGTGATGCCAGACGGAAGTTGTGGTATAAACGTAGTGCAGCCACGTGCCGCCCTAGACGTAAGAGGTAGCAATGGACAAAATAGACCAGCAGCTATTATAGGAAGCAGAGCCGTAGGTACACAGACAATCGACCCTCTAACAGGAACTTTTACCTATTATACACAGCAAGTTCAGTTTGTACCTATTCTAAATGAAAATGGCTATAATAGAATTGTACAAGCAGGCGACCAAGGTATGTTCTTTACCGACGGTAAAGATGTTGATGGTGCTAATATGCAAAGCTCATTTGTTTTAGCTCCTTGGGTAGCAGGTAATAATGCCAATAAGGGCGGTATGCGTATGGATGCCAATGGCAACACCCAATTTCACGGTACGGTAAGAGCTACGACAATGAACGTAGACGCCAAATGGTGGAGTGACTTTGTGTTTGCAGATGGTTACAAGTTACCTAGCCTCGCAGAAGTAGAAGCATACATAGCTTCTAACAAGCACCTACCAAACGTTCCAAGCGAAGCCGAAGTATTAGAAAACGGGCTAGACGTAGCCAATATGCAAGCCATTCAACAGCAAAAGATTGAAGAACTAACTTTGTACATCATACAACTTAAAAAAGAAATGGAAGCGATGAAGCTCGAAATGGCACAACTTAAACATTAATGTTATGAGAGACTTAAAATTTTTATTATTCCTTTTTGGATTTGTTATTATAGGTTCAGTGATGGCCTTGCAAGGATGTAAAGACAACTGTCCACCATGCGTTGACCCTAGTAATCCAGAGTGTGGCAATTATGACCCCAACTTTGGTAAACCTTCTGCAGATTTTACAATGAGACAATCTCTCAAGCCTTTTGGATGGGCTGACAAACCCGAAGAGATAGCGGAATTTTGTGACACTATTGTAGCTTCCAATTCAGGGGTGTTATTTACTGCGAAGGAGGAAAATGCCTTACGCTACGAGTGGACAATTGGAGATGAAAACCGTACTTTCAACACTAGAGAAGTTGCACTGCGATTTGATGATTATTTACAAGACGCTGATAATATCTGGAAACCGATATCCGTAAAACTAAAAATAGTAAAAGTGCCCGATGCACCGCATAGCCCTGCGGATAGTGTCTACATCACCGAACGATTTTTGGTATTTGCAGACGAGTTTCTTTGGAACGGTACTTTTGAAGGGAATTTTGAACACGAACATGATAAGAAAAGGGTGATTTCGTATGATTTTACTAAAGCCAGATCATACAAACTGCCTAAAGAGACGTTCGCTGATTGTCCCGACTCTTGCGAAGTGACAGGTGTGTGGCTATATAATCTTCTTCCAAACGAACTTATGAGAATTGAGTGGCAACACACTTTGGAAAAAGGTTTCCCAAATTTTTATAGTTACAAGCAAAGGAAATGGAAAGCAGATGAAGGAGATAAAACAGCCAGTACAGGATTTATCGCCTTGAGTTCAGGAGTGACTTATTTTCACGCCTATGCTGAACGAGCTTCCGATGGCAGGCACAAGCTTAGATTAGAATACAAACATCAAACCGAACGTAATGGGATAGAAACCACTTACGTTTTTCACGGAACAAAATTAAATTGAATGAACAATGAAAAAAACGATAATAATAGCCATAGCACTGCTGTGGCAAGGATTTGTCTTTGCTCAATGTGATGACAAGGGTATCAGTACAGACCCAAGAGACCCTAATAATACAGAAAAAACCAGTGCTGAAAACAATTTTTATTGGTTTCCTCACAACGGGAACAACAACAGTCAAATCAATATACGGTTGTCAGGATCAAATACTGATATTGATATTGATATGACTAATCCCTTTTGGCAAGCATCTTCTAACAATTATGCTTTTGAGCAATTTGCTTTGTACGCTGGCAGTGATTTTTACCCTGAAGATGGCTGGGAACTGATAAAGTCTGACTTTGGATACTTGGCAGATGAGGCTACTTTAAGAAATTCACGTTCTTCATTTACCTACTTCTGTTTATACAACAGACATACTGGGACAATGCGGTTCTTTGGTGGAATGCCCAATGCCAATGAAGCCTTTAAAGTTGTCAATTGGACTGTAAAAGTTCTTTCTCATAAGAGAAACACCCAGAATCCCACTACTCAAAATAGAAATTTAGACGCTACGAACCTCCTAAGCATTCAAGGAGATGCCATAGGGGCTTTAGATAAGCAGACTGATGAAGTCAGCTTTGATATACTAACAGAATTTCCGGGTTCTGAGCGGGGTTCTTATTTCTTTTGGTTTGACATTCCTGTAGCTTACGATCCTTGTATCTGTTATAATGATGTAGCCATAGAAATGAGTGGAATTCTCATAAAAGAAGCATCATTTACCGCATCAGGAACATTGCTAGGAACGCTACAAGAGGTAAAAACTCCAAGCTCATCTAATTACAGTGAGTTGGTATTTAAAAAGGTAGTAGGTGCAGGGTTTGCCCTAGGTACTGCCATAGCCACTAAGGGAACAGTGGTGCAGGTTGGCAAATTTGTTGAGTTAATAGACGTAATAACAAACAAGCCAGGAATCTCTGCTGATGACAAGAAGCAATGGGAGATGTTCAAAAAGTTTTTAGAAGCCTCAGACAAATTGACTCGGAAAGATGGGCAATGGGTGGATTGGCTAACTAAAGACACCCTAAAAGATGCAGACGTGGTAAAAATGATGGGATCTATAAACACTTATGTCTCTTCTGTAATGGACATAAACAGCAAGGGCGGTGGAGGCAAATCTGTAACAACGGTAAATGGAAAGATAAATCTGAATGGCACAGTCATACAGAAAACTCCGATTCAAACGTCCCCTTATTGGTCTGTACCAGGTAGTGCTTTATCTTTAGAATGCGAAGAAGAAGTTAGTAATGAAGACCCAAATATTCCTCCAAGTTCACCTAGAAAAAATCCTGAGTATCCGCTGTATAATGAGGCTTTGGGCACATTTGCTATACTAAAAACCCCTAAGTTAAATTTAAATATTTCACGAATTTGGGAGCATAGCGTAAATCAATTTGTTTTGGAGCCAGACCCTCAGAATCCAGGCCAGCAGATGAAATCATATTGGTCTTGTGATGGTTTTAAAATTCAAGGATTTTTACCCGAGGATTTATCATTTGTTTTTAATCCAAAGATGAATCTCAACTTAGATAAATCTAAAATTTCTGCATTGATTACTGTAGAATTTGGAGCATCTACAGAAAGCTGGAATTGGGAACTTATGAATGAGAATAAGATTCCTCAACAATTTAAAACTTCAATGAACAACAATGCAATCAAGGATAAAAATCCAATAAATATGGAGTATTTGCCTGTGTCGAAAACTCTAACTTCAGCACCCGTTGCCCTAAATGATTTTCGAGAATTGTTTTTCCAAGCTAGGATAATTGCTACAGATTATAACTCTTGGATAGAGCCTGTGAACCCAAGTTCAGATCTAGATATTTCTTCAGGTTTTAAACCAAAAGTATTTTTAAAACTATATTTTGAGCTAGAATCTAATGACATCGGAAAGGATAATAAGCCAGTTCGAACAACACAAATGATTAGTATTCCTTTTGAAATCCAAACATTTGATGGGTCCTTCCCATTTACGAAGTTCAATCAATTAACAACGGATGTTATTAATCTAAATCAAGTTGGAGGGCAACACTATACTTCAAATGAAATTATCTTTGCTGAGACCATAAACATTTCATCTAATATTAGCACAGCTCCAGGGGTGACTGTAATCATTCGTGCTACAAAGAATATCAATGTTGTGCCAGGTGTGCAGATTGGGACGGGTGTTGTCTTAGAAATTGTTGAAAACCCATTTTCAGGATTATTTCCTCAAAACCCAAAAAGTAGCACATATATGACCAAGTAATTGCAATGCCAAACCCGGGCATTACTCAGCATCAGCTTAGCTTCGAATCCTATAGAAAAGGGATATACTTTGTCATGATAAAAGGAAAACGATATGTGGTCGAAAAATTATAGTACTATTTGCTTCTTGATGCTTTTGGCACTACTCCAAGTCCGTTGTACGGATGATGATTTAATAGAGCCAACGCAACAAAGTAAAATTACCGAAAAGTATAATCATGCTGACGCCAGTTGTTCTGTAAATGGTTATAATTGGGATACAAAATGTTATTTAAAATCAAATGATAATTATTTAACATTTGCTTGTATTTCAGAATATGCTCCTTTGTTCTATAAAAGTCTTGGCTTTACCGTGCCAATAGTTAATGACACTACATTTCTAACTTTATCAGACCAACACCCTTGGTTGTACAATGAATTTATTAATCATTCATTGGCAGTAGTTGATGATGATGCAGTTATAGCCTCGTACAGGTTATCAGGGGAATATCCCTTGAATAGTTTCATTATTATTGACAGTATTAACATAGACACCACGTACATCAAAGGAAGGTTTAGTCTCGACATGCAATTAGATAGCAATATGACTGGTAATTTGCCCTATATTAATGATTCATCACTTTCCGAGTTTTTAGAAATTAGGAACGGTAGATTCGAAGGATTAATATATAATAAATTCTAGATAAGCAAATGCACATTGGGTGGCTCACAAGCCAAGCTGCAACCCTGCCACCCAAAGAGCATTTGAAACCTCAAGATGATAACTAGCATATTACACTGTGTATAACGTAATGCCGCTTTTGTACACGCTACAAGGGCGGCACTACGCATACACTCACGTTACAAGCAAGCTAAAAAAGATTGTGATGGTAAAGAAAAGAGAAAACATAAAAGCAAGAAGTCCCCCGAAATGGTAGCATTAAGAGCCAACTCGGGAAACGGTCTGACAGCGAGTAAATTCTGAAATGACTATATTTAACACTTTCAAACAGAAATAAAATGAAAAATTTAACAACAAAATTATTCTTAATAGTTCCACTTTTAGTAGCAATGACTTTTGCGGCAGTTGCTCAATCACCACCAAACATCAATATTGCATACGACGAGGAAGGCAATCCGTATATAAAAAACGAGATGATTGTCAAATTTCATCCCGACTTGGTCAATTTGGAGGTGATAGATGACCCAAGTATAATAGAAGGTTCGGTATCAGAGTTTATCAATCCTCTTGCATTGCAAGTATTGATAGACAGCGGATATTTTGAAGAGGGACTAGGTAATTTAACCATCAAAAAAATCTATCCGTGGTTAAATTCGAGTATTACTACTTCTGAAACTAGGATAGGTACAACCATAGAAATGCCAAAATTTTGGTCTGCTTTTCTTATTTATTGGAACGAGTATGAAACGGGCACATCATATAATGAAGCATTATCAGAGCTTAACACTCTTTATCCTGCTGTGGAATATGCGGAACCTAATTACCTCTATGAACATGACGTATTGCCTAACGATCCACAATTTACAGCTGGTAATCAAGCAAGTCTGAACCCAACCGCATTAATTCCAAATGCTGACATTAACATTGATCCTGCTTGGGATCTAACTGTTGGGCGAGATAATACAAGAGTAGGTATCATGGATAGCGGTATAAATTGGGACCACGATGATTTTAGTGAAAATAATTCAAACACTTATACACGAAGTAGGGTAAAAGGAGGAGTTGATTTGATAAATAGTACCAACATAAGTACCAACACTACACTAGATATTGATGGTCACGGTAGTTCTTGTGCTGGGATAGTAGGGGCAATTCGTAATAATGAGCTTGGTGTTGCAGGCATCGCAGGAGGCAATGGAGCTTCAGGTCAGTGGGGTGCAGAGTTATTTGCAATGAAAATTTGGCATACAGGTGGTATTGGCTCTGCTGTAGCTGCAAACGCAATAACCCAAGGAGCAACTTCAATTAGTAGTGGCGGATTTGGCTTACATATTCAAAATAATAGCTGGAGTGGTACAGGATTCTCAAATACAATCCGAGATGCTGTTCGATTTTGCTACAGAAATAGCTGTATTTTTGCTGCTACTTCTGGTAATACTGGCATACAACAAGTTAGATACCCATCTTCTTATCGTGATGAGTGGGCTTTGAAAGTTGGAGCAAATGATAGAACTGGCAACCGAGCCACGTTTTCTACTTTCGGAAATGATTTAGATTTCATAGCACCAGGCACACAAGATATTTATGCAACTACTGATGCACTTTCAAATTCCACATACGCCTATAGTGGCAGCGGAACATCATTCGCTGCACCACATGTCGCAGGTGTAGCAGCACTAATGTGCAGCTATATCAATACTCCAAGTCCAGCACCAAATAACCTCGCTCCAGAGGATGTTGAAAATCTTTTGCAAAGATTCGCAACTGACATCATTACGGCACCAGCAGCAGTAGGTTATGATGATCGCACTGGTTTTGGCCGAATTGATGCTGGGGCAACACTTCAAGGAATTGAGATGCCTAGATTTGAGGTTAGGCACTATAGTCAGCCAAATAGTACAACAAATACTTATCAATCGACTAATGTTCAGTTAGTTTTGACTGAACCTACAAATGGTTTAGTTGCTGGAACGTATATTGGAGATGTTGTTAGGGTGGATGCTACTTTCAACATTACACAGCCCACAGGTCGTACAATTATTGATGTGTGGGGCAGAAATTCCAGCTCTTCTTTGTGGGGAGGGAATAACCCCATTGTTCCTGAAGTAAATTGTCCATTAATTTCTTGGAATCAAACATCTGCACAGATGCGTGGTTTTATGTTTCACTTTAAAACTAACTTGGCTGGGCAGAACGTCAATACATGGTTGCCATCTCAGCCAGGAAGTACTACTTCCAATAATCTTGCACTTACTGTATACTCCGAAGATCCTTTAGCTACGTCAAGTGTCAATGAACTCCCTTTTGATAGTGATTTAGCTAGGGTCATACCAAATCCTTCTGATGGTAATTTCTCACTTCTCTTTAATTTAAAGAGTACTGAAGATTTGACCATCGAAGTTCTCGATCTATCTGGTAAGGTAATTCAAAGCAAAAACTTAGGTAAGACTTTTGCTGGACATCAAAACATAGAGATTGATGCGAATCAGTTAAATTCTGGTTTCTATTTCTGTAGATTATCTACCTCAAAAGGTAGTTTTACTAAAAAAATAAGCATCGTTAAATAATGATGCTTACTAAATATACTAAACTAATAGGGCTAGTTGCCCTATTAGTTTTTCTTTGTCATTCATGTAAGGATGATGAAAATTGCACACCAGACACTCCTTGCGAGAACTTTCCTAGTATAGACGGTCCAAGTATAGAAGGCCCGATAATTCAAAAAGTAAATCAACGAAAAGCCCCTTGCTTTAACCCACGAAATAATAATGAATTCATTTACTTGAAAATTGAGCATGATGTTCAAGCATTAGTTAAAAGCAATTTAGAGACCGCTGAAGAAACGATCTTAATAGAAAATGTGAACATTATTGGTCAGCCCGACTGGAACACCTTCAATGCAATAATTTATTCTGCAAATGACCAACAGGTATATCTCCTCGATGACTGGAGTCTATCCCCAAAGCGACTAACAAATTACTTCTGGAATAACAACCCAAAATTTTTTCAAGATACTTTAATTTTATTTAGCGTAGGGAGCGAGAGTGTTCCTGGTGCAAGCGGACTTAAAATGATAAATTTTAACGGTGACAGAATTGATAGCACCTCTGCAGCAAAATATGGCACCGTTTTTGGGCTTATGTCTACAGCCGATTCACTCATTTATGGAGAATTTAGCATTGATGGAAAATATGGTATTTACTCTTTAGATTTCCCCACCAAAGCTGCTTCAATAAAATATGGAGAAATATTTGATGGATTAAATCAAATAACGGGAGTATGCGTTGACAAGAAAAATAAGAACATTTATTACTCTACTTACCGTACCGGTGTCTTCAGGATAGATAATGTATCAAATTCTAGAATACAAATAAAATCTGCCTGTGATACTCATAGCTACAGACATCTGAGTGTTTCTCCTGATGGCACTAGACTTTTAGCTGAAAGAGTGGATGGGACAAATTTTAACCAAGAAAATGGTGGATGGACAGAAGAATCTAAAATAGTAATAATGAACATTGACGGCAGTGACGAAAGAGTCTTGTTCGAATAATGAAAGGAAAGCAGCTTGTAACAAATGTATATACAGAATGTCACGCATACGCTCAAGCCAACCCGCAGTGCCACTCTGCATATACCCACGTTAGCGGTTATTCAAGAAGGAAGACCTATAGTCAGGCAAGAGCATCGATTATAGAGACCAATTTTGGGTCACAAAGTGCAAAAATGGGTGTCAGAAGAACACTAAAAATAAAAATGACACTTTAGTGACAGCTTTCGAGAAGACTGCTCAGGTGGTTTGAGCTTCAGGGGTTTAATTACCTTAGGGTGTTGTTCGCAACACTTTTGAGAACGAGTTCTATTAGTGATATTTTTGAAAGAACATTGCGTTCTTTCGCATTATCGTGTTTTGTTATCTCAGCACCCTAAATCAGAAGATAACGACAAATAAAATGAGTGTGAAACACTCAACAACGAATAATTTTAACAAATAACAAAATGAGAAAAAGTATTTTTATTTTAATGGCTGTGGTTCTAGGAATGACAGCATGCACAAAGGAGGAAGTTATGAGAAGTAGCTCTACAAACACTTCAGACATTCTAACAATTAACTCACCAGACAATACCTCTTGGGATGAATCAAAGAAAGACTGCGTACCAGTAACTGAAAACGTATGCTGTTCTAGACCTGTGACTGAGTTCTTAAATCCACATCAGGTAGCACTACACAATTCTTTCAAAAGTGCTTACACCAATGGGACTTTAGACGTATTTTTTGCTACTGAACCATATGCTGATTTATGGCCCGGTCTTGCGTTTCAGCAGCCAGTGGTTGACGGCATTGTGAATGGCAGTTTAAAAGTAAATTTAGTTCCAAATCAAAACTCGAATATCGACTACTACTTAATTGGAGATGTTAATTTATCAAATGCTCAAATAGAATTAGACCCAACTTGGGTACTTTTTGTAGATTAGCATGATTGGTTTATATAATTTTAGCAAGGTGATTTTAATCACCTTGCTAATTTCTAGCTTCGCAAATTGTAGCTTGAAATCGATTTCGAATAAAACTTCACCACAAATAATTACAATAGAATCTGATAGTTTATATGAGGCGACTGTAATTCTTCCTGTCATTCGAACTACTGACCTATTCAGAATTAAGCGTAACTTCATAGAGCCTATTAATTATATTGAATACGGAAAAAATCAGTTAATAATCTCTAAAAAAGGAGACAGCTTGACATACGCTTCTCTTCCTAAAAATGTAGTCCAAGATGGCACTATTAAATTAACTTCTGATTATTATATTATTGAAAATGACTTTCAATTCTACCTTGTAAATAAGTATTCAGAACATACAACCAAAATAACTACACCTATCCACGCTAAAACTGACAATAAAAATTACAATTTAGTCATATACGACCCTTCTTCAAAAATTATAGTTAATGACACTCTTGTCATGATTCAACTGATTGAAAAACTAGACCATCCGATTAAACTTAAATCTGAGTTGCTCGCAACTAACGGTCGTGAAAAACTTGGACTATTTTCAATTTCTGCAGATTCTTTAAAGTTCATTAGAACTGTGCCCCTAACGCAAGCATGCTATAACCTAAGCGAAAGTAAGATTGGTCTTAGCACAAAGTCTCTTATATGTCAGTCTGAAGAAAATTATTTTGTTGCTTATAATTTTTTAGATACTATTTACCAGTTTAATATGTTAGGTGAAATAAAAGGTAAAATTAGCTTACCAAACGAACTTAATTTCCAATACTTTAATAATGAAAACGTAGATGCTGTTTATTCTAATTCTGATTTAAAATTATCTAGAGTTGCAGGTCATAAAAATGCATTTATTCATTATGACAAAACATTAAATTTGATTTATTTAATCACTACATTCTCACCTGTTGTAGAAAATTCATTATACAACTATATCCCTAGTTCTCTTGAACTTGATTGGTTTGTTTCAATATATAATTTAAACAGTAATCAGTGGTCAAAAATCATCAAATTCAAAAAAGACATGGATTATCGGGATGTCTATTTTACTAACAAAAATATTTTCGTAAGAGATGAAACGAGTAAAGAATTTGCGTTTAAGAAATATAATTTTTAGCATAACAATCGCTTTATCACTGACGGGATGTTATAAACATATTCCGAAAAATTATATTGGAAATGAGTTTGTTAAAGATAATAAAATTATGACCAAGTTCAACATATTTATTAAAAATGATGTCTGCCCGAGCTGTGGATATAAAATACTGGCTCAGCGTCATAAATGGTCAGATGAGATTTCTATAGTTTATGACTCTTCATTTTATCATGTTAATAACTATATGCTTGGCACATCAAAGTATATAGCTATTTCTACGGACCGTGTTAGTAGGTCATTCATTTTGCCCGACGATGGTCATGTTTTGACCTTTTCAGATGATTACGGCATCTATAAAACCATATCCATCACCAGTAATAATATAGATTCTATTGAATATTACATCGCTACAAAACATCCAGAATAGTGCATTTATGAGAGGACCATTTCTCTTTACTATATATTTATCAATGTACTTAAATGCACTATCACAGACTTGTGGCACCCAAGAATATTTTACAATTAGTAAATCAATTGATTACCCTCAGAATCTAGTCAGCAGAAATATACCAATTGTCCTTCATGTTCTATCTAAAGACGTAGTTGCTCAAGTATCCGATACCACTTTGCATCAACGAATTATTGGTCTAAATACAATCTTCAATAAAGATAGTATTTCGTTGGAAGGAAACCGATTTCAATCATTAATTAGCTCCTCTCAGATTTTCTTTAAAATAGACACAATACGTAAATACCTTACTACTAAATCCTCCTTTAATATTGGTCAATCATTGTTTACAGAAGACCACCCAAAGTACTCAACCCTTGGAGGTGCAGACGCTTGGCCAACTGACAAATACTTAAACATATGGGTCTGCAACCTAGACCCAACATCTCAAAACCCAACAACCATTTTAGGCTATGCCTTCCCACCAACACTTGCTAATGATTGGGATTACACCTCTTTTGTAAGTCCAGAACGGCAAGGTGTGGTGATAAACTATAGATGCTTTTTAGACTCACAATATTTCAATATTCTAGCTCACGAAATCGGACATTATTTAGGCTTGAAACACATCTGGGGAAATTCTAGCAATTCTTGTGACAATGACGATGGCATAGATGATACTCCATTGGGTGCCACACCTTCATACACTTGTGATTACACCAAAAACACATGCGATGAGGGCAAAGATGATTTACCGGATATGGTTGAGAATATTATGGACTATTCACCTGCTAGTTGTGGCAAATACTTTACTTATGGTCAAGTACAGCGGATGATTAGTAATCTTGTTTATCTAAGGCCAGACCTATACACTTCTGAACCAGGAGAAGATAGTACAGCAGTCATGGAAGCCTTCCCAAATCCTTCTTTTGGTAAGTTCACCGTGTTTTTACACGCAAAAGAAGTCCCAAAAAGTACTATAGAAATTCTAGACTTAACAGGAAAACTAATCTATACTGGTAAGTTTAATAATCAAAAGCAACTTATTGAAATACCGCCTGAACATTTCAGACACGGGCTCTATATATTGAGGTTACATAACAAGAAATACTGCATAACAAGAAAAATACAATTCGTCGACAGATGAAGAACAAACCGCTAACACTATGTATGACGGAATGCCAAGCCAGCCCACATGCCAACGCACATTTGGCCCTCCGCATACACTAACCGTCAGACTGTCTAAAAACTATCTACTAAAAAAAGGG
>JBDNFQ010000027.1:0-8821 GCA_041689715.1 Bacteroidia bacterium | reverse complement strand
TTCGTGAGTATACCCTAAAGGTTAGGAATAGTATAAGCTAAGAAAGCTGTATAAAATGAAGTTTAAAAGAGTGCTCTTCCTTTCAAGGAGAGGACTCTTTTCTAGTTGTGATTTACACTAGTTTTTTATAAGCTTAGCATTATATATAGCTTGGTTTTTTTCTCCACTTAAGAAGTAGATACCGCTCGGTAAATCGTCAATCTCAAGTACGTCTGTATGTTGCTCTTCTCTAACTATTTGGCCTATTGAATTTGAGATAATTACGTAGTCTAGGTTGAAAGGTAGATGAATAACAGATGTAGCTGGATTTGGGTAAAGGATTATTGATTGGTGCTTATGGCGAGAGATTCCTGCAGTCTCATTTACGTTAATTTTAAAGGTATCTAATGTAACTGCATTAAGTGGACATGCATTATCTCTAGCAGTTACCGTGAAAGTGTATAGAAGAGCTCGCACATCGCCAGCAGTAGGCGTCCAGCAAAATCTACCTGTTTGTAGTCTGTCAGTTGGATTAATAATATTGAAAGAGGCCCCTGGGATACCTCTATTCCAACTTAACTTTACTTCATCTGGAGCAGGTGGAGAAGCAGGGGGTGGTGGTATAAATAATTCGTCGTCTGAGGCTATATTAAAACATAAGGTTTGACCTACAATAGCCACGGTATCTCGTTTTCCAATAATAATCGGGGGATTATTTCCAGGGCATTGAGATGTGCCCATAAAATGCTCGGTATGGCTAGTGCTTATTTTTTGATATTTACCAGTATTATCTTTTCGCCATTCAGTTGTTTCTATGGTCACAGGTCCAGCATCGCCAGTATCTACTGGCGTATAGATGCAATCACCTATCAATGAGTCAAAATAGAAACCAACGGGGGGCGTGGCATTTGACTCACTATACGGATATTTTGTGCTACCCGGATAGTAAGGAATTAGTGGCTGGTCTGGATAGTACCCACTTTTGAAAGATAGAGAAGAACTAGTGCTGCTCATAGGAGCTACCAAGGTATATGAAAGGGAATCAAAATTAGCAGTATCTAATCTCCCCATATTGATATAGAAGGGTTGATTTAGATAATTTTTGGAGAACCTTTCTCCATATAAAGTAGGCGTTCTATTCACTAGTGTAGTACAGTTTTCGAATTGGGTATAGATATAAAAATCAGATAATGATCTTGTTAAGCTTGTTATAGTGTTGCTTCTCTTACCACAAGTTGCATCTATTTGAAGGTTACAACACGATACCAAAGTACTAAACTCTATATCCGCTAAATTAATAGAAGTTCGGTAGATTACCTCCCATTTATACTCTGTTATAGCACAGCCGAAGAAGATTTTATTCCTGCTTATTTCAACTAAATTATCTAACATAATACTAGCAGAAGTACCTGAGCAACTAATAGTAGAGCTAAAACTATCAGCAGAGAAAATGGTGTCTGTCTTGTCTAGTACAAAAGTATAATCTACCTCTAGCTGAGTAAGACTAGTCTTATGTATATCGATAGTTCCAGAGAATGTGGTAATGGCTTGTGCCACTATTGCTGCAAAGATAAAAAGATAGGTGAGGCTTAATTTCATACTACTTATACGTAGCAAATTTAAAAACATTGCTTCAAGACACAAAAAAAAGTCGCTCACCAAATATTTGGGAGCGACTTTTAGAGTGTATAAATCTACTTATTTTAATTCTTAGATAAGTAATCAGCTACACCATCAAAAGTGGCATTCATAGCTTCTTTACCTTCGCTCCAGTTAGCTGGGCATACTTCACCGTGAGTATCTAAATGAATAAGAGAGTCTAACATTCTCATTGCTTCATCTATGCTTCTACCTAGAGGTAGATCGTTTACCACTTGGTGTCTTACCGTTCCATTTTTGTCTATCAGGAACAAGCCTCTGTAAGCTATCATTGGTCCAGTAGCTATTAGTTCATTATTCTCATTGTAATCGTATTCGCCAGCAAGTACTCCATAGTTAGTACTTATCGTCTTGGCAGTATCTGCTACTATAGGATATGTTACACCTGCTATGCCGCCGTGGTCCTTAGCCATTTGTAACCATCCCCAGTGGCTTTCTTCTGTATCTGTAGAGCAAGCTACTATTTTACATTCTTTAGCTTCGAATTCAGCAAGCTTAGCTTGGAAAGCGTGAAGCTCAGTTGGACAAACAAAAGTGAAATCCTTTGGGTAAAAGAAAAAGATGGAGTAGCTATCTCTTGCATATTCTGCTAAAGAGAAATTTTCTACTATTTCCTCTCCGTTAATTACTGCTCCTGCACTGAAATGTGGAGCTTTTTTTCCTACTAGTACTGACATATTATTATTTGTGTTTTAAAGTGATGCAAAGATACTTATTACAAGGGGTATAGCTATCTGTTTCAGATATGTAATCTAAATATCACGATAAGTATTTCTAATAGTAAAATTTTGTTCAATGTTAATTTAATGTTAAATTTGTTATCTTAATGTTAAGGAATAGAATAAAAATGAAAAATATACTCACACTCATATTAGTAGCTTTTGCCAGTATCGCAATGGCTCAAAGCAGCGATCTTAAAGTAGAAAACGGTAAATACTATAGCATGAACGGAAGCTTATTTAGCGGCCTATATGCACAGTATGACGCTGGAGTAAAAGTAGCTGAACTAAGTGTAGAAAATGGAGTGCTATCTGGTTCTGCATTGTACTATCATGCTAGTGGCAGTATCAAAGAAGAAGGCAGTTTTAATAAAGGGGAACGAAGCGGTAACTGGACGCAGTACAATAATGTCGGGCAGATAAATAGCACTGCATCATACTTAGAAGATCAGAAGCACGGAAAATGGATAGTATGGGATGATGCAGGGAATAAGCGTTTTGAAATGTACTATGATAATGATGTTCGTGTAGGTACCTGGAAAATGTGGGACACTTCAGGCAAACTAACCACTAAGACCTATTAAGGAATAGTTTCATTACTTCCAATAAATAATTTAAAGCTCATGCCTTAGGCAGGAGCTTTTTTTATGCTTCTATGGATTGATAGTGGGCAATATACTCCTTGGCTTTAGCCACGTATACTTGGGCATTTGTTCTGAGACCTTCTACTTGATCTTCGCTTAGTTTTTTCACCACCTTAGCAGGTGAGCCAAGCACCATCGAGTAGGGTGGTATTATAGTGCCAGCAGTCACCAGTGCGTTTGCTCCTATGATAGAAAACTCGCCTATCTCAGCATTATTTAAAACGGTAGCATGCATACCTACTAGTACATTATTAGCCAACGTGGCACCGTGCACTATGGCACCATGTCCTATAATGCATTCTTCTCCTATAGTGGCAGGATCATTGGGGTCGCAGTGTATTACTGCATTATCTTGAATATTACTTCGTGCACCTATGGTTATTTTATCACTATCGCCTCTCAGTACAGCACCGAACCAGATACTCACTTCGTCTCCTAAGCTTACCTCACCTATAACGGTAGCGGTGGGAGCTATGAATACATCTTTGCCTGTGGCGATAGGTTTTTGAAGGTTACTCATTCTCTTTTCTTTTTCTTTTCCAGCGTTTATGAGTCCAAAGCCAATATTCAGGTTGTTCTAGGATTTGCTTTTCTAGTGTACGCGTATGTAATGCTGTTATCTCACCTTCTTCCGTATCCTGGGGCGATTCGCATAAAATAGAAATATCCAGAGAAAAGTGTCCTCGTTTTTCTTTATTGATAGCCCCATAAGCTACAGGCAAGTTATATTTTTTCGCAAATCGCTCAGTGCCCAATGCCACTGCTGTTTCTTGATTAAGAAAGGTAGTCCAGTAGACAGACTTACTATATGTAGGACTTTGATCTGCCCCGAAAATGGTCATTCGAGGAGTATCGTGCTTCTCTTTAAAATAGGCAAATGAATCTTTAGAGGTAACCATGCGTAGCCCAAATGCACTTCGAGAAGATTTTATCTTGTCATCAAAGAAAGCATTACTTAGTTTAGAATATAAACCTACGGTATCGTGTGGCACTTGCTGGTCTATTCCTGCTGCTAGCATTTCCCAGTTATTAAAATGTCCTCCAACTATGATTAGACTTTGACCTCGATCAAAATAGGGTTGCAGTATCTCGGGATTATTAACCTTAAATCTTTTTAAAATTTGCTCATTGGAAATGCTAAATAGCTTTATACTTTCTACAATAAGGTCGCATAAATGAGCATAGAACCTTTTACAGATTTCATTTATTTCTCTCTCACTCTTATTTGAAAATGAGTTTTTCAAATTAAGCATTACCACCTTCTTCCGGTAAGGGATAAGGTAGTAGAATACAAATGCCAAAAAATTAGATATACCGTATAATACCCAATAGGGTAGTGCGGATAGTGGTTTTAATATGAGGTAAAAATACACTTTGCTCATAGGGCAAAAATAAGCCCAATCCTGAAAACAGAATTGGGCTATTACTAGTTTTTATTTATCCTAAGATATTGCAGCATTTTTAGAACGCTTACGTTCGTTTTCCTTTAAGTGTATTTTACGAAGACGAATATTTTCTGGAGTTACCTCTACATATTCATCTGCTTGTATATATTCCAATGCCTCTTCTAAAGTGAAAAGCTGTGGTGGAATCAATTTTATTTTTTCATCTGCTCCACTACTACGTACGTTACTTTGTTTTTTAGCCTTAGTAAGATTCACTACTACATCACCTGGTCGTGAGTGCTCTCCTGTTACTTGGCCTTCATAGATCTCTTGGTTAGGTAATACGAAGAACTTACCTCTATCTTGTAAGTTATTTAGAGAGTAAGGAATAGCATTTCCGTTTTCCATACTGATTAGCGAACCATTGATACGCTGTGGTATATCTCCTTTATGTGGTTGAAATTCCTTGAATCTATGAGAAATAATAGCTTCTCCTTGAGTTTGAGTAAGAAGGGTATTTCTAAGACCAATAATACCACGAGATGGTATTTCAAATTCTAAGTGCATTACATCGCCTTTTGGCTCCATAGTGAGCATATTACCCTTTCGAATAGATACGAACTCTATTACCTTACCGCTATGATGCTCGGGTACGTCTATAGTAAGTTCCTCTATCGGCTCACATTTTACCCCATCTATTTCTTTGATGATTACACGTGGTTGACCTATCTGAAGCTCATATCCTTCACGTCTCATGGTTTCAATAAGTACCGCTAAGTGTAGTACACCTCTACCAAATACTAGGTGAGAATCTGCAGATCCAGTTTCTTCTAGTCTCATCGCTAGATTTTTTTCTAACTCAAATTCTAATCTATCCTTGATGTGTCTACTTGTTACGAATTTTCCTTCTTTACCAAAGAAAGGAGAATCATTGATAGTAAATAACATACTGATAGTAGGTTCATCTATAGTAATAGCTGGAAGCGGATCTGGATTTTCTGGGTTAGAGATAGTGTCACCTATTTCAAATCCTTCTAAACCTGTGATAGCACAAATGTCTCCAGCGGTTACTTTATCCACCTTTACTTTTGCTAGACCGTCATATAAGAAAAGTTCTTTTACTTTAGTTTTAAGTATAGATCCGTCTCTTTTTACAAGAGCAACGGTTTGATTAGCTACTAACTCACCTCTTTTTAGTTTACCTATCGCTATTCTACCAGTGTATTTACTGAAGTCTAATGAGGTAATCATCATTTGAGTATCGCCTTCTTCTTGTATAGGAGCTGGTACGTGAGCTATTATAGCATCTAGAGCAGCGAACATATTGTCCGTTGGTTTTTTCCAATCTGTACTCATCCAGCCATTCTTGGCACTACCGTATACAGTTTCGAAATCTAGTTGCTCCTCGTTTGCATCTAGAGCAAACATAAGATCAAATACTTTTTCGTGTACTTCGTCTGGAGTACAGTTTTCCTTGTCTACCTTGTTTATTACTACTACAGGGCTTAGGCCAGCTTGTAGAGCTTTTTCCAATACGAAACGTGTTTGTGGCATTGGTCCTTCAAATGCATCTACTAGAAGCAGTACTCCATCAGCCATATTCATTACACGTTCTACCTCCCCACCAAAATCACTATGACCAGGAGTGTCTATAATGTTTATCTTAGTTCCTTTGTACATTACAGATACATTCTTAGAAAGAATGGTAATACCACGTTCTTTTTCTAAGTCATTATTGTCCATAACAAGCTCGCCAGGTTTCTGGTGATCTTTAAAGAATTTACAAGCCTCGAGGATTTTATCTACGAGAGTAGTCTTTCCGTGGTCAACGTGGGCTATGATAGCTACGTTTCTTATGTTCTGCATTATGCTATTCTAAAATGGGTGCAAAGGTATTCTTTTAATTGGCACAAATCTATTTGATGTATCGTTACAAGAAAAAAGCAGTACGTCTAGTGCTGCTTTTTTTGTTTTTATTCTTAAAAACCCTTGCAATCAATTGCAAAAGGTTCAGATTGTAATGCGAGACTTTGTTTAATCTTTCACCCACATTACGGTGGTAGATTTACTCGGAGTACTTATCTTTAAAAAATAGATGCCATTGCTCAGCGAGCTTATATCTATAGCTCCTTCTTGGTTTTTTAGCAAGCTAATATCTGCAAGAATAGTCTTGCCAGAAAGATCGCATACGGAGGCTACTGCAGATTCATCTACCGATACCTTGAGTAAGCTACTCGCTGGATTTGGCCATACTTTTACATATAACTCGGGAGCAGTGCTTCTTACGCTATTTGTAGCATTTGCATCTCCTTGGTTAAAACCTTGGCTTAATATATTACTTGAGTTAGAAAACTGACCAATTACTGTTTCGCCTAGAGTGAATTCTAATGATAAGCCACCCGCTACAAGCATTTTGCCTGCAGAAGCTATTACCGTTCTCTCCAGAGTCTGAGCATTAACTACACAGCCTAATACTAAAAATAAGCTAGTGAAGAATGTTAATCGAATATGATTTTGCTTACTTGTCATTGGCTTCTAGTTCTAATAGTCTTTTTTCTAATAATGCTATACGCTCGTTTTGCTCTTTGATAGCTTGCGTAAGTACTGGAATAAGTGCCATATAATTTACAGCTTTATATTCTATGCTTTCTGTACTTTTTAGGCCTTTCATATGAACTTGATTTTTTACCAAATCAGGTAATACCAATTCTAGTTCTTGAGCCACAAATCCATATTGCAATCCTTCAGAAAGATTTAACTCTCCGGCGTCTCCATCTTGTTTATAGTAATATGTTTTAGGACTAAGCTGATTTACTATTGATGTAGCATCGTTAAGTGTATTGATGTTGTATTTTAATTTTCTGTCAGATACGTTTGTTAGTGTTCCAGTATAGTTTACGTCTCCTACGAAGTATCCCGCATAGTTAGTAGCTGCACTATCGCCTCTTGCAAACACTCCATAGTTAGTATTACTATTAGATTGGTTAGCATTAGCAAATAATCCTACGTTGAAACTAGCGGTACCTCTAGCACTGCTATATGTACCCATGTTTTGACCAGTTCCACCTGTACTTTGGGTCAGTGTGGCAATATTGTAAACTCCCGTAGCATTCACATCTGACCAAGTTGCTGTATTTTCTCCATTCGAAGTAGTAGCGTCTCCACCAACACCATTAAATCTAGCGATATTTGAAAAACCTGAATGACCAATAAGTATAGATCTATCCGCTATATATCTTGCACCAGTACTAGTGCCACCATGAAAGTATTTTTCAGCCATTATGAAAGTTCCAGTTGAGGTGCTAGTAATACTATCTTCCACATGAAAACGAGTAAGGGGGTCTACATTTATACCTACGTTGCCATCACTAAATCTAATATCGTCTGTTCCTACACTGTCCCATCTAGAAGGGTTTGAACTGCTTCCGCCACCAGAAGATAGTGTAGCAAATTGTAACTGAGAACCATTATACTGCAATACCTGATTAGTAATAGGGGCCGTGCCACCCACGGGTACGTTTAGTATTTTATTTGCATTCCACATAGCCATAGAACTTTGAGCTATGAAACTGTCATTAGAAAGTGTTAATCCATTACCTGCAAAATAGCTAGTACCACCGCCAGATAGAGTTGAAAGAGCCCATTTAGATCCGTCCCATTTCAAAATTTGATTTGTGGCAGGAGTAGAAGCGTCTACATCTTTTCCTTGTAGCTTATTTGCGTTCCAAAGAGCACTTGTAGAGTTAGCACTAAAGGTAGTTCCTGTTAAGCTAAGACCAGTTCCCGCATTGTAAGTTGTATTAAGGTCAGTATCTATATCGTCACCAGCTACCCATGCAGTTCCGTTCCATTTAAGTACTTGCCCATTTGCGGCACCAGAGCTATTTATATCTGAGATATTATTCGTGGAAACATTCAAATTAGTTACAGACTCAGCTACGGCAGCTTTATCAGAAGTCTTACTGTGCAATGCGTAGGGAACAGACTGAAGTTGTACCGTGCCCATAGCTACATAACCTGCTCCATTATCTAATTCTACTTTTACGTGATGTGGATCTGCATCCCACCCTATTGTAGAAAAATTACCAGAAGTAGAACCTTGACCTATCACGATACTAAATTGTCCGTAAGCAGAAGTAGTAACGGAATGAGTTTCGGTATACACTGCGTTTGATGCACTAGCTCCTGAGAGTATGGTGGCTTTTACATTAATAGATTTATTAGCCAATAAAGCTCCTGCGTTATCTCTAGCTATGGCTTGATAGCTAAATCCTTCTGGGGCTTGTGCCATTGATAATGTTGTGGCGAATACCAACAAACATATAAAAAGTAATGATGTAATGTTTTTCATATTTTAAGTTATAGAGGTCGCTAGATAGATACATATAAAGTTGTATGTTGTAAGTCAATAAAGTGGTAATAATATGATCAATTT
>JBDNFQ010000026.1:0-7568 GCA_041689715.1 Bacteroidia bacterium | reverse complement strand
TTTACTCCTAGATGCATAAAGTCTCCATGAACCCAAGCATTAGTCAAAAATCGATACCATTGATTGCTTCTTAAAGTTTGATATGGATTAAAAAGTAACGTATCGAATAAGGATTTTTTAGTAAAGCATAGATAGCTTACTAAACCAATGCTTAACACTAGAATTAGATTAACACTCATGGGAGGCAAAAATGAACATTTTTTGGACAATAATTATGGTATTGTCTATGGATAGTTATTTTTACCGCATCAAGAAAATACTACTCATATCAGACACGCATAGCTATTTCGGAGAAGAAATAGAAAAGCATCTTAAAGATGTGGATGAGGTGTGGCACGCTGGTGACTGGGGAGCTACTACTGTAAGTAAAGAGCTAGAGGAGAATACCATAGTTCGTGGAGTATATGGCAATATAGATACCCTTGAGATACGAAAAAAATATCCTAAAGAGTTAGTATATACTGTAGAAGGATTATCCGTATATATGATACACATAGGTGGATACCCTGGACGATATGCAGTAGGAGTAAGAGATGCTTTATCTAAGCATAAACCAGACTTGTTTATCTGTGGGCATTCGCACATATGTAAGGTGATGAAGGACAAAGATTTAAATCTTGTGCATTTCAATCCAGGGGCTATAGGCAAGCACGGTTTTCATATAAAGAGAACTATGATGAAATTTAATATAGAAAACGGGAAACTATTTGATATAAACATAATAGAATATGAACGAAATTAGGAAAAATATAGGCACACTAGCGATAGCATTAATTCTTTTTACCGCCTGCGGCACCACCCAACTTGCCAATGGCCAAACAGAGTTACCTAAAAAGACACAAGCAATCTTTAACAAAGGATTACAGGCCCAAAACTATCAAGATTATGATAAAGCAATTGACTATTTTAAGCAGGTAATCAAAAGAGTCCCAGGGTACCTAGACGCTTATGATGCCTTAGGCCACACCTACGAAAAGAATGGAGATACCAAGAGTTCTATAGCTACCTATAAAAGTCTTCTAGATATAAAACCGGATCATTCTTTTGCATTATACGAGTTGGGTGGTCTGTACTATGGCATGGGAAAATTAGATTCTGCAGAGTACTATTATAAGTCATTTCTTGGCGTTTCTAAAACGCAAGATAAATACACCCAAGAAGCTGGAATGACCCTTAGTAATGTCGCTTTTGCAAAAAAAGCTATGGCTAATCCTGTAAATATTACACCTGTTAATATGGGTCCAAATATCAATACTAGAGAGCAAGAGTATTCTCCTGCATTTGCTATAGATGAGAAGACTATGTACATCACCAGAAGAACCGGGGATCTAAGTGATAGTAGACCAAATGAAGATATATATTACTCCAAATTAGAAAATGACGTATGGTCTAAAATTATAAACCTAGGCTCTCCTATTAATACCGTAGAAAATGAAGGTGCGTTCAGTGTATCCGCAGACGGGCATTACATTTTCTTTACATCTTGCAGTAGATCTGGCGGGCAAGGACAATGTGATATTTGGCTTACGATAGATAAGCAAGGCATATGGTCTGAACCTCTAAATCTTCAAAAACCTATCAATACTAAATATTGGGAGTCGCAGCCATCTATAGCCAGTAATGGCCAGGTACTCTATTTTACGAGTGACAGACCAGGTGGTTTTGGAGGTACAGATATTTGGATGGCACGTTTTGGAGAGAAAGGTTGGGAAGATCCCGTAAATCTTGGAGCAGATATTAATACAAGTAAAGACGAGCAGTTCCCCTTTATTCATTCAGATAATACTACGATGTATTTTAGTTCTGATGGGCATCCTGGTATGGGTAAGAGTGATCTTTTTATAACAAGACTAAGACCAGATGGAACCTGGGAAAGACCACAAAACTTAGGATATCCAATTAATACATCAGGCTATGACTGGAATATGATAGTAAATAGAGATGGAAGTACAGCCTACTATTCTAGCGATAATATACCAAACGGTGAAGGAGGTTTAGATATCTATACTTTCCAACTACCAAAAGAGTTGCAAGCTCAGAGAGTCAGCTATATAAAAGGTTTTGTGACTGACAAGACAACTAAAAAGCCACTAGGAGCTACTATACTACTTACGCCTATAGATGGAGGCACTATTACGGAGTCTTATGCCAACGCTAATGATGGACTGTTTATGGTCCCACTGAAAGCAGACATTCGATATGCACTTACTATAGATAAAAAAGGATATCTGTTTCACTCGGCGTACTTTGATATGCCTAATGTACCGAGTGATGAGCCTTTTGAGCTACAAATAGAGCTACAGGAACTACAAGTGGGCAATAGTGTAGTGCTCAATAATCTATTCTTTGATACGGACGCTTATGTGTTAAGGCCTGATAGTAAAACGGAACTAGAAAAACTCAAATCTTTCTTAGATCAAAATCCAGAAATCACTATAGAAATAGGTGGGCACACTGATAATGTAGGTAGCTCATCTCATAATCAGTTGCTCTCAGAAAACAGAGCAAAGGCAGTATATACCTATTTAGAAAATGAGGGAATAGTGAGCAGTAGACTCACTTATAAGGGATACGGAGATACTACACCTATAGCCAGTAATACCACGGATACTGGGAAAGCTAAAAATCGTAGAACGGAGTTTAAAGTAATTAAATAGCTACTTAGAGTAGCTGGTTATCCATGCCTCTATAGTTGGGGCAAAGTGGGTATGCTCTAGCTTTTGTATTTTATGTTGAATGCTCGGCAGTGTCTCCGTTTCAGGAGAAAGTGGAGTACTATACTGAGCAAGTAGCTTTCCTTTGTCAAACTCTTCATTCACTTCATGTATTGTAATGCCTGTTTGACTTTCCATAGACTCCAAAACCGCGTTGTGTACCCGTGCTCCGTACATGTCTTTTCCTCCAAACTTAGGGAGTAAACTTGGGTGAATGTTTACTATCTTACCTACATATTGAGCAGTAACTTCTTCTGGCACAAGCTTTAGAAAACCCGCTAATACTATAAAGTCGATATTCCTTTCTTTAAGTTGGTATAAAATTTCTGTTGAGTTCCATGATTCTTTGTCCCAATATACGCTAGGTATATCATACTTAGCTGCTATACTAAAAACGCCAGCCTCTCTCCTATTGCAACCTAGAGTAGACACCCTAATGGACAAGTGACCTTTGAAGTATTGCATAATAGCGTCTGCATTAGTACCGCCGCCAGAGGCCCAAATTTCGACGTTTATCATTGAATGGATAGTGTGTTCACTAGTATTTCAAGCTCACGCATATAAACGGCTTTAGATTCATTAGGGTAGAAAAGAAAACCCTCTGCAAATACAATCCTACTATTGGCTTCATCTACTACTGCTCTTATATAGGATGGTCCACCCATAAAATCACCTTCTACATCCCACCAGCCTCTTACTTGTACGCCATATTTACCTTTAAAATTTTGAACCGTACTTACAGGTGGCATTGCGGTGGAGTATTTCATATAAGAGTCCTTAATTTCTCCAGGAATATTTTTCTTAACGTATTCGTTTCTCACTTTAATCAGATTCTCTGTAGTTAGATCCTCTTTTGATGTGTATTTAGACTCAAATAGAAGCAGTCCTAACTCAAGTTCTTTGTCTGGAGGTGACTTCCTTAGCCATACAAAGTCAGGCTTATCTATGGCTACTCTGTAGGTCTTAGGCTTTCTAATACCAAATCCTCGATCTGAAATACTCTTTTGATAAAACTTGTCTTGACTTGGTCGACTCTCTCCTAGTAATTTTCTTTTACCACTTGCATTTTCTTGATCTAGTGCTACTTGTATTATATCATCTTTCTGTTGATCTAATTTTTGCAGCATAGCTTTTCTACTGGGTGCAGTTAGCCAAAATATGTTCTGATTTTGGGCATATATGTCCTTTTGTTTTACCCCAAAGTTTGCAGGGTTATCTGCAATTACTTTTACCATTTTATCAATGGTATTAGGATTTAATATGTTCTTGAGCTTCTCGGATCCGTCTGGAGTGAGCAATACAAAAATATTATGGTGATTTTGGAAGTATCCCTTAAAAAATGTTTCATCTGTAAAAAGGACTTTAAACATAGGCTCGCCAGGTGGCGGATGTCCCTCTAGTGGTTTACTGAAAGTAGCTATTATTTGCTCCTTAAATGTACTGTCTAAGTTTCTGGCGTCCGTTACTATTACAATTTCGGCTAAGTTTCCTGAAGATAATGGCAACAGTGCCCTCTTCTCCTCTGGTGTAAGTCTGCACGCACTAATAAATAGTGTGAAGATAATTAAGGTTTTGATAAGCTGTTTCAAGTTATATCTACTTAGTGTCTGTATATCTTCAACTTTTGATTGGGGTGAATTAAGCTACCTCTTATACCATTCCATTGTTTCAATTGACTAACGGAACAATGCATCTTTCTGGCAATAACTATTAATGAATCTCCTTTTCTAACGGTGTAGTATACTACCTTAGGCTTATTTGCTTCTACTATTTTTATTTTCTCCGCTTTGAGCACTGATAGTGCGACTATTTTATCTTCATTCTCGTAAAACAGACAGGATACATCGCAAGGTAAGTTTAGCTCATATCCATCTCCATTGTATGGTATTTGAGGCACTTTTAACTCAGGATTATACTGTAACAATACGGCTTCTTCCATGCCCACTATGTTTGCTATCACCTCAAAATCAAGGCCTTCTTTACAATAGACTTTTTGATATTTAAAAATCGGATTTTCATAAGGTGAAGGCACTATTCCGAACTCATTATAAAAGTTCATCATGTAGGTCATAGCGATAAACTTGGGCACGTAGTTTTGTGTCTCACGAGGTAAATAATTATAAATACCCCAAAAATCACTTTTCCCGCTCAGTTTCATCGCCTTTCTAACATTACCTGGTCCGCAATTGTATGATGCAAGAGCTACAAGCCAGTCACCATACTGAGTATACATCTGATTAAGATATATACACGCAGCTCTAGTACTTTTTTCTAAAGACCTACGCTCATCTATCTTACTATTTATCTCTAAGTCGAATATCTTACCAGTTGCAGGCATAAACTGCCAAGCACCTACTGCTCCAGATTTACTTCTAGCATATGGATTTAAGCCAGATTCTATGATAGATAGATACTTTATCTCAAGTGGCATCTTGTACTCGCTTAAAATCTCTTCGTATAATGGGAAAAAGTATTGTGACTTAGTTAGCATTTCCTTCAGATTAGACTGCCAGCGTGTTCCAAAGTAATCAATTTGTGTTTTTACTAAATCATTAAAATCCATCGATACCTGAAAATCACGAGTATTAACGTGGCATCTAAATAGGTCTTCGTCTACTGGTATTTCATTAAACTCAAAAGGAGTAATTTCGTATGTTAAGTAGATTTCATTTTCGGAATTATCTAGCATAACTACATCTGCCGTATTGTCCATAGTGCCTGCCACTATAGATGTAGAGTCATCAAATATAGTAGTGGATAAGGAATCATTTACTCTAGCTAAAGTAATTAAAGGAAATGCTACTATTAAAAAACCAATTACATACTTATTCATAATTTTACAAATTAACAGAGATACTGTCGCTATTTTTTTATGGTTTACTAACATTAGGATTTAGTGTTCAATATTATACAAAATATCGCGTATATTGCATACTGTAATATCTAATATGGGTACACTTTCTAATCCTTCCTTTGGCGACTTAGCCAGAGAGGCCAGTTTACAACCTCAGGAGAAGCTATTTGCTGTCAAAAAAAATAATAATAGCCTGTTAATTGGCATTCCAAAAGAAATTACTTTTCAAGAACATAGAGTGCCTTTATCTCCAATGGCTGTGCAGTTATTGGTAGAGCAAGGTCATCAGGTGAAAATAGAAACGGGCTGTGGAGACAAAGCAAATTTTGATGATTTACAATACAGCAGTGTTGGTGCAAAGATAGTGCCTGACGCCAAAAGTGCGTATGAATGTGATTTACTTCTTAAAATAGCCCCCCCTACTGAGGAGGAGGTGGCCTACATGAAGCCTAATCAAATCATAATAAGTTCCATTCAGATGGTACGTACCAAAGAAGTCGTCTTTAAAAAGATGCTTTCTAAAAATATCACAGCAATCGCTTACGAATTTATTAGAGACGATGAAGGCTCATTACCCATAATCCGAAGTATGAGTGAGATAGCTGGGCGAGCGTCTATACTCATAGCTACAGAGTATCTTAGTAATTACAATTCAGGCAAAGGCGAACTTTTTGGAGGTATCCCCGGAATACAGCCTACGCAACTCGTTGTTATAGGAGCTGGAGCCGTTGGAGAATATGCTGTGCGTGCTGCAATGGGTCTTGGAGCCTCCGTGAAAGTATTTGATAATAGTTTAGAGAAGCTTCGTAGGTTAGAAAAGAGCATTGGTACTAGAGTACATTCGAGTACTATTATACCAAAAATATTAGCAAAAGCCCTGGCAGAGTGCGATGTAGCTATAGGAGCATTACGAAGCCCCATAGGTCTTAGCCCATGTGTAGTAACAGAAAGTATGGTAGCAGATATGCGTCCTAAGTCTATCATTGTAGATATAAGCATAGATCAAGGAGGCTGTTTCGAAACTTCAGAAGCTACGAATCATAAAATGCCCGTTTTTGAAAAACACGGAGTCTTGCACTATTGCGTGCCAAATATCCCTTCTAGGTTCTCTAGAACAGCAAGCTACGCACTCAGTAATATATTTACTCCATTGCTTATGCAAATTGCAGATGATGGTGGTATAGAGGAGTGTCTTAGAAATCGCGAAGGTTTACGCCAAGGAACCTATATTTATAAAGGTAAGCTTACCAACCAAATTCTATCGGAACGATTCAATATTCCTAGTAGAGAAATAGAGTTTTTACTTGCCGGTATTAAATAAAGAAGCGACTGATCAATTTTTAATTCTAGAGTATAAAAACATCCATCAAGAATTAGAATACAGTTTCAAAGGCTATTTCTTGCAATATTCCTTAATAGCAGCATAGGCCCTTGAATACTCAAACTGCTTAGCCTTTTCAAAATCTGAACAAGCTGCTTTCTGAGCGTATATGTTTTCTTTAATTAAAGTAATGTTAAGTTTCTTCTTATTTTCACTTTTAATCAAGTTAACATCATTTAAGGTTGCTAAAGCTCTGTAGTAGTATCCTTCACCATCCATAGGGCTAAGTGTAACTGCTAATGTGAAATCACTCTTAGCCTCTTCGTTTTCATCCAATTGCACGTGGCAAATGCCCCTATTTATTAAAGCTTTATAATAGTTTGGTTCAAGGTCTAATGCCTTGTCAAAATCATGCTTAGCATTCTTGTACTCTCCCAAATTTATTAAAGAGGTACCTCTGTTATAAAACGCCTTAGAATCTGAAGGTGCAAGATATAGTACTTTATTGAAATCTTCAATGGCTCCTTTATCATCTCCTAATACTGCTTTTACCATACCTCTGTTTTGGAAGTATTTTTTGTCTGTTGAATCTAACTTTATCGCATGGTCATAAGCGATAAGGGCTTCATTATTTCTCTCTAAAGATTTCAAGACATTCCCTTTGTTGAAATAAGCATTT
>JBDNFQ010000025.1:0-13848 GCA_041689715.1 Bacteroidia bacterium | reverse complement strand
CCACTTTATATAGACTATGGGATAAACCCAACCAATAGAATGGGTGTGCAGCATATATTTGGTATAAATCTCCCTTTTAACAACGACAAAAGATGAATCAAACAGTGAAGTTGAGCCTATATGCTATCGTACTTTTTTCGCTTACGGCGTGTGAAGGATTCTTTGGTAAAAAAACAAGTACAGATTTCATAGAGGTTCCAGAGTATTCTCCTAGAGAAGTAGCCTATGTGCCTGTGCAGCCGGCTCTTACGGGTTTTGTAAACCCGGTGGACATTATTGCTGGTTTTGATGAGTTGATGTACGTAGTAGATGAGGCTACCGAAGAGATAATTTCTATGGACGAAAGTGGTAGAATACTTAAACGTTTTAAACTGCAAGGTGTGAAATCAATAGCTCAAAACAGACGCCTAGATTTGCTTGCTATTGGTACTATAAAAACTAAAGTAGCAGGTCAAGACTTCGTAGTTAATTGTATATACAAAGTAGATATGCATGGTCCTGGGGCTAATTTTGGCTTAGAGTATGCACGAGTGGTAGATACGATCATTCACCCTTTTTATTTTAAAACTACGTTTTCCGCTAGCGACGCACAAGTGAGCCTAAATAAAATCGCTGTTTTAGAGGACAATAGATTCTATGTGACTAGAAGTGGAACGGATAATAATCCTCAAAAATTTGGGGGCCCGGATGATGCGGTACTTCTATTTGATAGAGATGGGAAATACCTCACTCCTGTAAGTGTGAATACCCCAAGTGGCCTATTTAGAAATTATTTCAAGAAACCGGTCGGTATATCTAGTTTCGTTCAGCCGCCACAGATATCTGCCGGAGGTCCAGATCATTTTGTATTCACTTCTATTTCAGAAAACACATCTATCAAAGTTCAAATAATAGATTACTTAGAAACTGATTTTGGGGCTAACTATGAGCCTCGAATTCTCTTTGAAAGTGACGCAACAGTGTCTGATGGTAATCTCACAGAGCCTAATAAATTTGGAGAGCCTGTATCTACATTAGTAACGGGTGATGGTACTAATTTTATCTTTGTGGTAGACAGAAGCAAAGACTCTTTTTATCAATTTACAGTAACGGGGCTAGAAGGGGTGAAACCACCTACAGGTGCAGCCAGTACCAAGTATCAGCTTGCGAGCTTTGGAGGCACCGGAACGGGCTTGTCTCAGTTTAATAACCCCACTGCAGTAGCATATAAAAACCGTATCGTTTGGATTTGTGATGCGGGTAATCAGCGTGTGCTAAGATTTAAACTTACTACAGATTTCCAATAAAGATAGATCAAGGTCGCTCCTTTATTTCATTAGTGCCCACTAATACATGGTATGTATAGTCAAGTTTTATAACTTTTGTCTTAAAAATCGTATGGCTAAATTACGGTAATTTTGTGTCCTCGTCTGGCTTTATTTTTTTCTTTCGTAGTCTAAATCTATCAAACTGATATCTGAAAGAAAGGCCAACTCCCGTGGTAGTTACGTTATTTATATTTCCAAGAGTAGGGTCATTGGCTTGCTTTTGGAATCCTCGTATTTTAATATTCCCCTCCTTATTTATATCGTATTTTACACTTACGTCGTAGGGAACAGAGCCTTGTGCTGCAGCATCTACCGAGTAAGCTAGTTCTAACCTGTCATTCAAGAATTTTCTTTTTAAGGATAGTATAAGTTCAGCTTCGTTTTTGTAGCTATTTTGATAATCTACTCCTACTTGTAATCTAGTATCTAGCTGCCCTAGCCAATTATTTAATTGGCTAGAGGCAAAATCACTCAGACTATTAATCCCTGTACTGGCAGCTCCCGCTGCAACCACATTATTTGTAGAGCCTGCAGAAAAACTAGGAGGTATAAACGTACCCAATACCAAAAGTGCAAAAACTTGTCTATTGAGTTCTTCTTGGTCTAGCTTTACTCTTTCTATCACCGTGTTCAGTGTGTTGCTTGCATTAGCACTTAGGCTTGTTTGGGATGGGAACTCAAGGTCAAATGCTACTTCTGGATTGAAAAGCAATCCAGATAATTTTAGGTAACAATCTACAGGTATAGCAGTGGAGTAATTGGCCAGCTCTTCTTCGTCGGTCACTATACCACTCACGAGAGCTTTGGGCTCAGGATACGCTCTTTTTATGGCCACTAGGTCTATTTTGGCATTGTACGGATTGCCGTCCCAAAACAATGTGCCTCCTTGCTTTACAGTGAAGTACTTAGTTATTAAATCTAAGGCTGTGAATTGATAACTCCCCCTATCCATAGTTAAGCCTCCATACATATTGAAATCACCGTAAGTATTTATCTCCATTCTAAGATTTCCGTGGCCTGCAGCTTCTATCTTGTCTCCCAATAGCTCGTCAAAAATCAACGTGATATTAGCATCATTTGTAATCTCAAAATTAAAATCCATGCGTACACCTGCTGTAGATTTAAAACTCTTATTTAATTGATTATTATCTAGTTTTAAATTTACAAACTCGACGTAACTTAGTTTGCCACTAGTAGATGCATTGTCTAATGGGATAAAGATTTCAGTGCCTTTCCGGCTTTTTGCGTTTATCCGGAGTAGAATATCGTCCATAGGACCAGATATGAGCATATTGCCATCTACAAAGGCAGTTCCATAAAAGAGTTCGTTATCTTTTCTTGCCGTGTTCATTATCTCAAAATTGGATAGATCATCTATCTTTACATTAAATCGAAAATCAGTAAAATTGCTATGGTTTATGCTCCCTGAAACCGTCCCTTTTTGGTTTTTTCTATCTATTAAAGTAGCTTGTGTAATTTTGAAAGTATTAAAATCTATGTCAATACTTACATTACCTTTATAGTTGGTCTGCAGGTAGTCTACTACGAAATCTAGATTGTCTATTTGCATTTTCCCCTTGAGGTTTGGGTTGTTAAGCGGGCCTGTAATGCTAATATTGGTCGTAGATAAGCCATTGACATTAGAAGCTAGGCCTTTTAGATATTTCTCAAAAGGTTTTATGCTACTCTCTTCTGTAGTTAGTTTTAGGTTGAGAGGAGACGCAGCATTCTTAAAATCGATATTGCCGATTATTTCCATGTCATTTAGCAAGCCTCCATTTATGCTGCCGTCTATAGATACAGCTAGCAAGTTCTCTTTGTTTACACTTTTTAATATGAGTGTGCCCAATGTGTCATTATCTAGCTGTAAGTCTTCTATTTTTAAATCAGATTCGATAATAGGGAATCCCAGTCGGTCTGATACATCTATGTGCCCATTTGTTATTCCTGCTAATTTTAGATCGAAGCCTGCGGTAAATGGAGCGAGGTTATCCAGTTTAAAATCTTTGAGTATTATATTTATTTTGTCCGCTTTTTCTCCAATGGAGCCATCTACGAAAAGTATTTCATTCCCATTTCTAAAATCAAAGTATCTAAACTCTACTATGCCGTTATGTGCTATTATATTGGGGAAATTGGTTCTTTTTAGTGTCCAATCCTTATTGTAAATATTTACTTTAGAGTTATCTAAATACACAGAAATACTATCCCGTATATAGGTCAGTTTCCCAGCAAGCAAAATATCTAAAATGCTTTTGCGTTTCGAGGTTGTTTCAAAGTTTACAATACCGTCATTTATAAATCCATTAGCATTTAATTGATCAAATAAAATACTGTCATTTTGTAATAAGCCTCCAGTATTAATACCAAAGTTTATTGGGGTAAAATCTCCTCCATTGGATATTTCAAGGTTAATAAATGGAGTGGAGACGAGGTCGTATTTAAAATTAGTGATACCTCCGGTGCTTTCTATTTTACCTGCCGTGTGGTCATATTCTATATCGAAGAATAGGCTTTCGAAATACGCAGAATTTATAAATTCTTTAAAAACGTTTTGAAATGTATCTATGGATATTACCGCAGCTATATTCTTGCTTTTTAGTGGGATAACTGGCTTGGCAAACTGAGATGGATAAATCATATGCTTAATATGTTCTATGAGGGTGTCTACCTCACTAAGTATAAATTCTCCTTTCAAGTCTACTACTGCTAGGTCGGACTTTAAAGAATACTGGCGATAGTTTCCCTTCTTTTCTGATGTTAATTTAACATCCTTCAAACTATAGGTGCTATCGCCTTTAGCCATTGTAAAACTGTCTAGCTCTATACTGCCAGTTATATTATCAGCCTCGCTACCTGTCAGATTTACTGTTCCGTTAAACTTAAGAATGTTATCTCGAGTATCTAAGCCTAATGTCTTTAGATTAAGGGCGAACACATTAGTTCGCACTTTAATTTCGGGAATTTCTGAGCTTATATCTAGTGAGCCGTTGAAGTCTAAATTGAAATTTGGGTCTTGTATTTTAAAGTCTCCTTCATATAAACCTTGAGCCACTTGGCCATCCAATACAATATTTTTATAGTCATAACCTTCATAGGCAATATGACCTATTTGACCAGATATACTACTATTTAAGGATTGTGCTTCTAGACCGGTGCCAGCTAATTTAAGGTTAAAGGAAGCAGTGCCTATCTTAGTGTTATCTATCAGTTTACCTAAATCTAAGTTAGGGGAGATCAATGTGCCAGCATAGGCGACATCCTTGGTCTCCAGTTGTTTATAAGTGATATCTGTTGCCACATCTCCTACGCTAGTATGTATCTCTCCTTTTACTGCAAAGTCTGTCAAGTACCCTGTGAAAGTACCTATATATTGAATGTCTCCCAAGGCTAAAAACGCAAGAGGAACTGGGTTTAATTTAGCTAGCCGGGCTATTTCTATAGCAGTTGAAGTAGCTTTTTTAGCATTAAGATCTAGGTAGGTATTTGTAGTATTGGGCAGTCCTGTTATCTTTACTTTACCATCAAAGTGGGTATGGTTGCTCAAGTTCATTTTTAGCCTATTGCTTCTAAGGTTGTCAATAGTGCCCGTTACCTTTCCGTCTGCAATGAGTACTTCCGTATATTCGTTAAGGGTATTGCTAAACAGAGCTAAATCTGAAGTGTGTACTTTAGCATCATTGAAATGGGCCTCAATTTTCACATCAGTGATAAACTCGCTAAAATCTGCATAGCTGGAATAAGTGAACTGTAAAAAGTCTTTAATATGACTATTAGGTGTTTGCAGTACTAAGTTATCGAAACGCATAGTGCTAGAACTAATTATGGTATTTGCACTCAAATTTTCAATATCCAGTCCGGATTTTTCTAGTCCAGATAAGTGTTCGAGTATAAAATTCAGAGAATCATTAATAATTGTGAAATCATGAAGATGTCCGCTAATATTTTTAAAGTGAAAATCATTTTCATCGAAAGCTCTGTCGGTTGCTGGGCCGAAATTTTTATTAAAATATCTAAATTCAGTGTTTTGTAAGGATACCTTACTTAGATTTATTACTTGTGCTGCCGACGGAGTACTAGATTCTTTCTTTGGAGAGAAGTAGTCTATCAGAAACTGAAGGTTTATTTGTTTCTCGTTTTTTGGTATACCTATGAATACTTTAGCATCCTCTAGTACTATATCATCTAGTTTTATAAGAGTGTTAGTAAATGAGAATAAGTCGAAGTCTATGTGCAGATTTTCTACATATAGCATAGTATCTTGTTGTTGGTCTGCTATAAATACTTCGGTAGCGTCAAGTGCATCAAAGTAGTCTAAGGATATTTCTCCGATACTCACTGCTACACCAAGTTCTTTAGTAAGCCAAGCAGTAGCTTTGTCTGCCGCATAGTTTTTAAACCATGACGTATTTGCCACCGCTAATAGAATCAGCAGTAGGCCAAGTAGTATGGCTACGATTTTGAGCGGTATTTTTACTATTTTTGACAACGCTTATTTTTTAACAAATGGCATAAGGTCACAAACATACTTTGGAACTAGCAAAGAACAATTCACAACTCTGCATACTTGGCATAGAATCGTCTTGTGACGACACTGCTGCTGCTGTATGGTATAATGACAAAATATGTTCCAATGTGGTCGCATCGCAAAAAATTCATGAAGAATTTGGAGGAGTAGTTCCAGAGCATGCAAGCAGAAAACACCAACAAAACTTGGTGCCTACAGTGCTAGCTTCACTCGCTCAGGCCGGTATTCGAAAAGAAGAAATTGATGCAATAGCTTGTACTCAAGGACCAGGACTTATGGGGTCTTTACTGGTTGGGCATTCTTTTACTAAGGGATTGTCCCTCTCTCTAGATGTGCCGTATGTAAATGTGGATCATGTAGATGCTCATGTACTGGCTCATTTTATAGATGGAGATATACCACAACTGCCTTTCCTCTGTTTGCTAGTATCTGGCGGGCATACTCAGATAGTGCGAGTAAATGAAGATTACTCATTACATATTTTAGGCAAAACCATAGATGATGCCGCGGGGGAAGCCTTTGATAAGGCAGGTAAAATGCTCAATTTAAACTACCCCGCTGGGCCTATTATAGATAAGCTAGCTAAGGATGGGGACCCGCTTAAATTTAAATTTAACACACCTAACGTAGCTGCACTAGACTTTAGTTTTTCCGGCCTCAAAACGTCAATACTTTACTTCTTGCAAAAAGCCACTAAACAGCAAAATAATTTTATAGAAGAAAATAAAAAGGATCTCTGTGCATCTATTCAGTATACTATTGTGTCTTACTTAATGAGCAAACTGTCACAGGCCATGAATGAAACTGGGATAATGGAAGTAGGAATAGCCGGTGGCGTAGCAGCCAACTCTGCATTACGGAGTGCACTGAGTAGCTTGGGTGAGCAAAAAGGAGCGGCAGTGTATATCCCAAAATTTGAGTATTGTACAGACAACGCGGCGATGATAGCTTTTGCTGGTAAAATAAAGATAGAACAAGAAAAATATGGCACGCTTAGTGATGTGTGTTTTACGAGAAAATGAGAAGTATAATAACAGGAATAGTAATGGTTTTATTTTGTGTCATGGTTTTGGCTCAAGAGAATGACTTGGCAGTTTTAGGGAAGAATAACGTTGCCGTGGTAAAAAAGATGCAGTTTGTTCATGCCTTTATAAATAACAAAGACACGTGTCTCTATGACCTGAAAAAATATGATAAACGGACAAGATTGATTTATGGTAAGCTAGATATGAATTGCCTAGGCATGAAAACAATAGAGGAGACTCTACTGAGTTATGACAAAATTGGGCTCAATCATATTATTTCTAGGCGAGATGATTTAGACTTCAGTAGGTCTACCTACAGCTACGATTCTACAGGAAAGGACCCTGAGAAGATTGCGGTTTTTTTCTTTGAGACCAATGATAGCATGTCTATAAATACTACCTATTATAAGAATGACACAGGCAGGCTAGATAGCTCAGAGACGCTGGTTACAATGCAAGATGGTAGCCAAATTTATACTCAGAATATAGCAAGGTATAACGAGCAAGGGGGACTAGTGCAGCTATTTACAGTCGATGCTAAACGTGTTTCTTTAGAAATGGCAAGTTATGAACTAGATAAGGATATGGCACTGCTCAGTGCAGCATTTACTACCTATGGAGCAAAGCCCTATTTTGTTCAGACTTATTATCGGTATAATCAGAAAGGACAGATTGCCAGTACTATCAATACAGTAAATCAAAAACAAGAGTATTTTTACTTTAAAAATGGGCTGTTAAATAATATTTTATCCTATAACCCTAAAGGGGTACTTGAGATAGAATATATGTTCCAATACGAGTTTCATTAATGAATGCATTACTAGTTTTTTTAGGAGGAGGGCTTGGAGCACTATGCAGATTTGGCGTGAGTAGGATGTATTCTAGTTCTGCAGTTTTTCCTTGGGCTACGCTATCGGTAAACCTATTGGGTTGTTTTGCTATAGGTGTCTTTAGTTACTATGCTATGAAGGGTCAAAATACATTGATAATGTTGGGTATTGTAGGATTTTTAGGGGGTTTCACTACTTTTTCTAGTTACGGTCTAGAGCTTTTGCGTATGCTCGAATCTGGATTGGCAAAAAACTTTGTAGTATACTTACTTGTAAGCAATGTAATAGGAGTATTACTCGTTTATATAGGATATCGATTGGCGTGTAATTTTATAAAATAAAGAAAATGAAGAGAGTACTAGTATATATTCAATTGATGGTTTTGGTAGTGGGTTCTGTATATGCAGATAAGCTTCTAATCCCTATGGATGCCTCACAAAAAAATCACCTAAAGGCTTACGGAATAGCATATTGGGTGCTCAGCAAGGACCAAGAAGTAGAGTGGTTGCTAAACTACCAAGGAGGAAGTTTTATGGTGGATGACTATGAAAATATAGAGAGAGAATGTCTGCTACGTGGTGTGAGTTTTAGGACCATTAGTGAAGGTAAAGCAAATTCTTTGAGAGACGAATTGGCTAGCCCTGCTATAAATGCTGAAATAGTGAAGCTATTAAAAGTGCCCAAAATAGCCGTGTATTCTCCCAAAATTTCTCAGCCTTGGGATGATGCCGTTACTATGGTGCTTACTTATGCGGAGATTCCTTACGACGTAGTTTTTGATGATGAAGTGTTGGATGGTAAGTTGCCAACCTACGATTGGTTGCACCTGCACCACGAAGATTTTACTGGGCAATACGGAAAGTTTTATGCCAGTTTTAGAAATGCATCTTGGTACCAAGAGCAGGTAGCAGAAGCAGAGGCCATGGCGAGTAAACATGGTTTTGAAACGGTGTCTGAGTTGAAACTAGCAGTTACTAAAAGGATAAGAGATTTTACTGCTGGAGGAGGTTTTCTCTTTGCTATGTGCAGTGCTGCCGATAGTTACGATATAGCCATGGCTGCAGATGGAGTAGATATATGTGAGCGTATGTTTGATGGCGACCCAATAGAACCAGGAGCTCAAGCTAAATTAGATTATACCAAGACCTTTGCATTCGCAGACTTTAGGATAGAGATGAATCCTATGAAATATGAGGTAAGTAGTATAGATGTAGATCCAACGCTTAGGGGAGTTAAGGAAGCGAATGACCTTTTTGCTTTGAATGAATTTAGTGCCAAGTGGGATGTTATTCCTGCTATTTTAACTCAAAATCATGAGCGTATAATTAAAGGATTTATGGGACAAACTACCGCTTTTAATAAAGATCAAATAAAGAGTTCTATCATTATAATGGGTGAAAATAAGAGCTTAAACGAAGCTCGTTACATACACGGCACCATAGGCAAAGGACAGTTTACTTTCTATGGAGGTCATGATCCAGAAGATTATCAGCATATGGTAGGCGAGCCACCCACAGATCTAAATCTGCATCCTAACTCTCCTGGATACAGATTGATACTGAATAACATTCTTTTCCCTAGTGTGAAGAAGAAAAAGCAAAAGACATAAGCTAAATGCTAGTTTTATGATTTTTTTAAAGCTAAGTAGATGGGCTTTCTTATTGTATGATTTTAATCTTAATAACTACTTTTTTTACCATCTCTGGTTTATCTGCGTGTATGCAGGGTAGATGTAAGTCGTCTGGGAAAAAGATGCCAAACATTCCTTTTTCGAAAAGCATAAAAGAGTATTCGTCTTCATACAGAGCGTAGTCATTTTCTTTGTTTACGGTGATAGGTTTATGTGCATTTTTGGTGGCGAGTCCCATGAGCTCGCTCCCGCTTATTATATACTGTAAATCTATATGCTCAAAGTGGCTTTCCATTTGCAATTCTACTTCACTTTTAGTCTCATACTCTTGTACTAGAGCAATTACATTGTCCCCATCTATGCTATGTTTTCCTACAGCTATTTTTTCTAAGTTGGTGGTGTTTAGGTATTCAAATGCTTGAGCAATTCTAGGATTTATAGAAGTGTATAGCGAGGCGTTTTGTAGTTTATCTACTATCATTTTATTACAATTAATACAAGTACAAATGTACTAACCTGTATTCGATTATTATTTGGGATTCAGAGTATATTTAAATAGTGAGTTTCGAGTGAAAGTGGTGAAGGAATAGCGAGCTATTCCAAGACAGTTTTATGAAGAAAATGGCCATTTAAATGTTTAATCGGCCTGATTTGTCCATAAAAACTCGTGATCATCGCTGTTTTATCTTGATATAGCTGGATATATCTGCACCAGAACCTCTCACCTCTAATGTTTTACGAAAATCTGCATCTCTAAAGAATAGTCGAAATCAGGTTATTAGCAAAATGCCTTAGATTATGAATTCAAAATTAGTTTAGGATTGCTTGGTTTTGCTTTTATTTTCAATCGCATTCATAGGCGATGAAGAGTTGTAGGGGACTTTGCCACTGGGCACTACCTTACTAGTCGCCTCTAGATGGTCTTCCTGATCGTCAAAGAAGATATGTGCCCCAAACGCTTCCAGTACTTTGTCTTTAGATAGGCCACCCATAAAGTAGACTTCATCTACGTAGACGCCCCATTTTCGTAAGGTTTTAATAACTCGCATATGCGATGGGGCACTTCGAGCAGTTACTATAGATAGTCGCAATGGAGATAACTCTATAGTAGTGGGCAGGTACTCTTGTATACGCGAGAGTTTGATGAGTAACTCTGCAAAGGGACCTTTACTCATCGGATTATTTTCGTTCTCTTTTTCGTGCTTTAGGAATGCGTCTATACCTTCAGTTTTGTAGCGATGCTCAGACTCATCAGAGAAGAGTACGGCATCCGCATCAAAAGCTATTTTTACTCGGTTATCCTTTGGATTAAAAGACTTTGGTGGTGCGTAAATGGATGCTGCGGCACAAGCTCTGGAGTCTATTACAGTTTGTACGTCTTTGTCGTCTTTACTTAGAAAGAGGTCAATATCATAGGCATCTATGTAGGGGGCTAAAGGTTCGCCACCGCTAAGTGCAACTCTAGTTATGTCGAGCTCATGTAGGATAATAGAATTGAGCATTCGAATACCCGTTTCAGGGCTATTTCTGCTCATAAGTACTATTTCTACTATCCGTTTATTGGCCTGATTATTAAGCTCCAATAAGCTTTTTACTAGATAAAATGCAGATCCTATTTTGAGGGGTTCGTTTTCACGTTCTAATTGATATTTTCTGTAACCTTCTATGCCTTCTTTTTCGAAAATGGCATTTTCTTCTTCTAGGTCAAATAAGGCTCTAGATGATACCCCTACTACTAGTATGTCTGATAAGACTACGGGCATAAAATTCAAAGATATTATTTTTCTATCTATTCAAATACTTACGTACTAATATGAGGATAGGTATAAGAGCGGTATAACCTAGAAAAAAGGGTAGTATATAGTGTTCTAAGTGCAACACAAGCATACTAGCTATGATGAGTAACTGAGAACCCAAACCAAGAGCAGATACTACCGTCATAAACCAGTTTGGGAAGTATTGCTTTTTTGGTGCAGTTGGGTCTGCGTGGTAAATGAATTGGTCAAAAACACGGTAGAGTAAATTGAATATACGATATAGGATGTCTACATTTTTTTGTTTTTCTCCTGGCAGAGCTTCTGGTGCCTTCTTCTCGTTTATACGACTTGTGTCGTCACCGTCAAACTCGTTTCTTAGTATTACATAATAGTAATTATATAACGTGCCTTGCAGCTGCATACCTATGAATGCTGAGATAGCTAAGATGATAGAGCTAGAAGTAATATACCATATGCAACCAAGCACTAAAAAATTAAGGATTATGTCAAAAATAGAGTCTAAGTATCTGCCCGTATATGAAGGAGTAGCTTTTACTCGAGCTAGTTCACCATCAGCAGCGTCTAGTATTGATTTTAGTATTAAACATATTGCCGCTAAGAAAAAATGATGGGAGAGTATAAAATAACAAGCAATTAACCCAACTACTCCAAATGCGAGTGTTACATATATGGGTGTCGCCTTCGTGTTTTTTAGCGACCTTGCTATCCAGCGGGCAGGTTTACGGCCATAGTCTGACACGTCATTAAATTGGTAGGCCGCCGGTAATTTGCTCATTAATAATATATTAAAACAAGAATCTTAAGGCTTTGTTTTGATGTAAAGTGAAAAGTCGTAGTAGGATACGTGTTATTGATTAGAACAATAATAAGAATTTTAGCTCTGTTTTATTATCAAGAATGAAAGCATATGAGGAGCGTGTTAATACAATGAGCAAAGCCGCTATTCGCTCGAGAAGGAGGAACAGAGTGAGCGTTGCACTAATCCTATTATCTCCCTACTAAAGCGATATCTCTATTTAATACGATACGTATTCAGGCAATGAAATACTTATAAATCGTACTCCATCTTTGCCAGATTTAGTCTTAGACCTAGTCTAAATATTTGGTTTGTTTTATCAGCTGTTAATATAGCGTTAGATTGATTTCTAAAATATATCCCTGCATCTATAAATAGGTTTTGCCACAGCATATAGCTCGCATTAAAGGAGATTACAGTCACCTTGTTTTCTATACCTTGAAATAAGTACACATCTGATGTATTGGCCAGACCTTCTGTGCCTCTAGTAATATCTCCGCCATAGTTTATACTTGTTTTGCTGCTGTCTATGCCTTGTTTGGAGTACGAATAGAGCAGTCCGAGATTTAGTCTATTAATCGGTTGGTACTTTAATATGGTTAAGTATTCTCTAAAATTAGCACCCAGCGGATGAGCTAGAGACTGATTGTAGTGTATCCAGTTTTGTGAACTGCCGTAATGTTGGTATACATGGGGGCGTACTTGGTTTACTTCTACCTGTACATCTAGATTATGCACGTTAGCTATATTTAGGTATTTTAAACCTGCTTGGTAGCCCCACTTATTTGCCCAAGAACTACTTTGGCTAAAAAATTCTTTTTTGATGAATTCGTCAAAAATGAGCTGCCCGTAAAATTGAAGTCGTATGGGTAAGTTCCATTTCCAATCCATACCTAGCATTACATTATCTGAGCTATTCAGGCCGTGCTCTACAGCTCTGTAAAATATGATAGGGTTAAGGTAATCTATTTCGTAGCCTCCCGATTCTGTGGTATCATTTCGATCAAAGATTACATTCTCAAACAATCCTAAAGTAAAATTTTTACCTAGGTTAATGCTCAAATGGTGGAGAGCAGAGTACTTTCGAGCAGTGGGTGCTTTGCCATTAAAGCCCTGATAGTCTGTATGTACAGAGTATAGATTCATATAGTTTATCTTCCAAACCTTGGTATTTATTTTAAAGAAAGTATTAGGTGTTGCTACGTCTGATAGTATGAGCGATCGATATCCGTTGCCTATGAAGTTTTTATCATGACCAAACTGCAAAGTGATTTCGTCTATGGGTGAAGCTGTAATATATCCTGCTACGTTAAAAAAATCGCGAGCGTCGTTTTTATAAAATTTTGCTAAGGTTGCTCCCGTTACACTGTAATCATTGGCATATCGCTCTCTTAAGTAATTAGGAAAACGAACTTGATTTTCTAATGCATAGCTATAGAAACCTACTTTGCTGCCTATGGAGCCTTTTAATTCTACTCCTCTACTATTACGATAGGTAGAAATGGAGTCGTGACTATCCTTTCCTCCACTGAAACCAAGCACAGGATTTATGCTCATCTTAAAACGCTCTTCATCTACCATATACAAGTTGCTTTCTATAGGAAAGAAGTTTTTTAGCAATGGTTTTCTCTTCAGGTCTTTTGTATTTTGAGTATTAAAAAGATAGTTATCTATCTGCAGATACCGCAGGTTAAATTCATCTACTTTTGAGTGCTTATTGTCCATTAGCTTGAGGCCATTGTTGGCTAAATCCCTACCTACAGAAAGTCTATTATAAGGTTTTACCCCGGTAAATAAGTCTTGTGAGATTCCGCCGTTTAGTATTTCTAGTCTATCTATAAGATGGTAATTGAAATATCCGGAAGTAAGTGGGCTTTGAGCCCAAGAAAATAGGGTGACGAATGCGGTTAGTAGGAAAGTTATTATTCGTGTCATGGTAAAGTACAAAGGTAAT
>JBDNFQ010000024.1:0-9862 GCA_041689715.1 Bacteroidia bacterium | reverse complement strand
TTAGAGAAATAGTACAAACGGGTATAGACGAGGGAGTCTTTAACGAGACAGACAAAAAATTTGCTGCTCTTACTATACTCTCCAGCGTCAACTGGATAGTGGAGTGGTATAAGCCAGACGGCAACCTTAATGCCGAACAAATAGCAGAAAAGCTGAGTGATTTTATACTCTCAGGACTTAAAAACAATAATTGATAATTAGACATTAACAACAAAGAAAATTATGTACGGAAACGCTTATATAGACCCAAACGAGACATTTGAAGGCAAAGAAGAAACTCCAGAACTATTAGCTGCTTTTCAAGCTCGAATAGATAAAGGAGATAAGATAGAGCCTCAAGACTGGATGCCAGCGATGTATCGTAAGCAGCTCATCAGAATGATAGAGCAACACGCTCATTCTGAGATCATAGGTTCTCTGCCAGAAGGTACGTGGATTACTCGTGCTCCAGGATTCAGAAGAAAACTAGCTCTTATGGCTAAGGTACAAGATGAAGTAGGCCACGCACAGTTACTTTACTCTGCAGCTGAAACACTAGGCAAAAGCCGTGAGGACATGATGAATGATCTGATCACTGGTAATTCTAAATATTCTAATATATTTAACTACCCTGCTCTTACATGGGCAGATAGTGCAGTGATAGCTTGGCTAGTAGATGCCGGTGCGATTGTAAACCAACTGGCTAATAGTAAAGGATCCTACGGACCATACTGTAGAGCTCTAGAGCGTATCTGCTACGAGGAATCTTTTCACCTAAAGTACGGTCACGACAATGTAGTGCACCTAGCTACAGGTACTAAGAAACAACGCGAAATGGTACAAGCAGCGATGACTAGATGGTGGCCACCACTAATGCACTTCTTTGGACCTAGCGATAAAGCATCTGTACACTCCGAAACGCTCATGGGTTGGAAAGTAAAAATGGCAACTAACGATGCTATGCGTCAGCAGTTTATGGACATGTACATACCCAAAATATGGGACTTAGGTCTTATACTTCCAGATCCACTACTTAAGAAGAATCAAGAAACAGGTCAGTGGGATTATACAGAACCAGACTGGGAAGAGTTTAAAAGAGTAATCAACGGTGATGGACCTTGTAATGCAGAACGATTAGCTGTACGTCGAATGGCCGAAGAAAACGGAAGATGGGTGGCACGTGCTATCAATAACGAAGAAGCTGTACACGTGAGACCATTTGCATAGAAGATAACGCCTATTAGTTTAGTCACTTTAGGGCCGGTTTTATTAGTTATTGTGGTATATTTGGTTCTGAAGTAGCACTTTGAATAAATCAAACACAGATAGCATGAGATTAATACTAACACACATATCTATTTTTATCACATTAGTTTGCCTAAGTCAAACTATTCCAAACGGAGATTTTGAGAGCTGGGAGACACGCGATCATTATAAGCTAGAAGGATGGTACTCGCCTACCAGAAATGTAGAGAGAACAAGTGACGCCAAAGTAGGCAAGTACGCTTTGAAGCTTGTAAACACTTACAGTGCTACTTCTAATGGGAGTACCGGATATGTAACAAGTATTGATTATAATAATAAACAAGAATTAAATGGGTTTGCTATTTCCGGAGAGCCTCTTAGTCTTGTTTTTTGGAGTAAGCATGATCTAGCTTTAGGTGACACGGCTAGAGCTTACGTAGTTTTTAGAGAAAAAGGAACGTATAGAGGTAAAGTAGATTTTAGGTTTTCTGGTACTACCAACGGTCAATTTGTAAAATATAGTGTGCCTATAGAATGGAATGGAATACACACGTCTGATACTGCATGGATCAATTTGTATTCTTATATTAAGAATAAAGTAAGCGGAGATGGATTCGTAATATTTGATGATTTTCACTTTGAAAATATAGGTAAAAGAACAGGAGATATCGTAAATCATGATTTCGAAGATTGGGACAATATAGGGGTGGATTATCCATCTATTTGGAGGTCTATTGACCTGTTAGTTTATGAAAATTATACCTCATTTTTGGCAGACCAATCCATCTACCAGATAAAAGGTAAGGATGCTTTTAGGGGAGGCACTTCACTGCTTATAAAAAACTATGATAACTACGGATCTCCTAGGTCTGGCTATTGTTACATCGGGACTGAAAATAACGATTACTACACACCTTCTTTCCCTTTTACAGACACTTTTAAATACTTACAGGGGTATTACAAATACTTACCTGCTGGCGATGACACTGCTCGTATCAATTTTAGAGCCTGGCAAGCTGGTAGTAGTCGATCTTATAATAACTTCTACTTTCACGAGCCGGTGAGCGAATGGACGTTCTTTTCTATGCCCATAGTGTATGACCCTTCCAGATACCAACCTGATAGTGCAGCACTTATCATATGGTCTACCTCTACTGACTCTATCCACGGTTTCAATTCTTCTATTTATTTAGATAATCTAGAGCTTGTAATGGAGCCTACACCACTCAAACTGTCGGTACAAGAGAATACACTCGCTTATTCTGTGTTCCCAAATCCTACCAAAGATTTTTTATACTTAGACTTGTTGTACAAAAAGAAGCCCGAGAATTTCAATTGCTGGGCCACGAATACGCTAGGTCAGTCTAGCAAATTAACTACAGAAGACAACTTCAACTCTAAACGAATAGATGTTTCTTCTCTCTCTCCAAGCGTTTATTTTCTTACAATACAAGAAGGGAATACTTTTTCCAAACCGATAAAGTTTATTAAACAATGAATTATGCTTTATCCTGTTTACTGTTCATCTCGAGCGTTTCTACTTTTGCCCAAAATGTGCCAAATAGCGGATTTGAAAATTGGGAAACAGAAGATTTTTATGCGATAGACAAATGGGTGAGCTATGGTAAACCAAGCAGAACGACAGACGCTGTATCTGGTCAATATGCTATTAATTTAAAAAACTATGTTAACTCAGAAGGACAGTACAACTCGAGCTCCATATATAATGTCGACTGGCAAGGTGGTGGGGTAAATAAATTCCCATACAATGGAGATCCGTTGAGTATGGTTTTTGAAGCTAAGTATGAATTATACGCTGGAGATAGTGCTGAATTTGTCTCTGGGTTTTATGAAAAAGGAATATGGATAGGAGATGCCGAAATAAAAGTGACTGGCAGCTCTAACGGTGCATACGTAAAGTACGCTGTACCCATAAGATGGTATACCTCTAGCCGTACACCTGACTCGGTATATATAGGGATGAAAAGCACAACCACTGAATTGGCTGAGGGTCCAGGTCATATTATCATAGATGATTTTAGGTTTGAAAACATAGGAAATCGAACCGTAGAAGTGCTCAATCACGATTTTGAAAATTGGACTAATAAAGGGGTAAGCTTCCCGACAGGTTGGATGCCAATAGACTTAGTTGCATTTAGAGAATGGGGCGGATTTTTACGCAATCCGTCTGTAATGGCTCATCCTACGCCTTTCAGAGGTGAGAGTTGTTTAGCAATTAGCAATTTTGTAAGTTGGAACGATGACGGTGACGGTGAAGGATTCTGTTTTACTGGCGATACCCTTGCAGATGCTTGGAGACCAGCCTTTGCTATAGATAAAAAATACACCTACTTACAAGGATACTATCTGCTAGAAAATGGCGGAAACGATACTGCAGAGATTACATTAAACGTTTTTAGACTTGGCAGCTACTTAGGCGAGGGGAAAATAAAATTTTCTGGCAATTCTGATGGATGGCAGTTTTTTAACATACCACTTACCTATTGGGCAGATTTAATTCCAGACAGTGCTACTATACGTATAGTCTCATCTACAAACCAAGCTAGTAATAGTCCTAATACCGTTTTCTACATAGATGAATTGTCATTCGTTAACGAACTAAATAATACTTTGAGCGTGAGTGAAAACTTAAAGTATGCATATACTATCTACCCAAATCCTTTTGGAAATAAACTTAACATCACCTCCAAAGCTGGAACATATACTATTCAAAATAACATAGGAAGTATACTAGCTAAGGGAGAATTATCAGAAGGGAATACAATACTAAACACTTCTAATCTTCCCATAAATCTTTATATACTAACCATACAAGAAACCAATAATAGCCAATGGCAAACGAAACTGATAAAACAATAGATTCTCTAGATCCACGAATTAGCAGGGCTCACCTTTCAGGGGGAAATCACAATGATGTAGATGGTCTTATCCATTTTCAAACGTATGAAGTTTTTCACCAAAGTAAAAGAGGGACCCAACACAAACACGTAGGTATAGTGCACGCTCCCAATGCTGACATGGCTCTTTTATATGCAAAAGAACAATACGCCAGACGTGAGCAAACTGCCAATATATGGGTAGCTCCTAGTAGCTGTATCTCTGCTACCGAATATGCAGATGATGACATTTTCACCACAGCTCCAGAGAAACTATATCGCAACCCAGCCTCTTACAAAGTAATGGACCGCATACAAGCATTTAAAGAGCGAGGAATGAAATCTACCGACGAGGTATGAGGAAATTAAAGTGTCAAAACGTACCGAAACTCGCACATTAACACTCTAACACATTAATACATCAACTTAAAAACATGAACAGCATAGACGCATTAAAAGAATTACTATATAAAATGGCAGATGACCAACTAATCATAGGTCATAGAAATAGCGAATGGAACGGCTTAGGTCCTATACTAGAAGAAGACATAGCCTTCTCTAGTATGGCACAGGATAAGATGGGACAGAGTGAGCACTTATATAACTTACTGAATCAACTGGGAGAAGCAGATGCAGATACCGTAGCTTTCACTAGAAATGCACCTCAGTTTCACTGTAGTCAACTGGTAGAGCTGCCTATAGGTGGATACGACTTTAGTCTTATGCGTCATTTTCTTTTCGATTTTGCAGAGTATCTGCGTTTCGAAGCTCTAAAAACTTCTGCATACCAACCACTTGCTCAGGTTGCTAAGAAATTTTTTGGTGAGATAAAATACCATACGATGCACGCCAATACTTGGGTACATCAACTAGGACACGGAAACGAAGAAAGCAATACCAAAATGCAAGATTCGCTCAACTATGCTTGGAACTATGCACTGGGCATGTTCGAGCCTGGACCTGCAGAAGAAATCTTGATTGCTGAAAATATATTTATAGGTGAAGAAGCTCTAAAAGCTCAATGGCTAGAAGCTATTACTCCTTTATTAGAGAAGAGTAATCTTACTATTCCAGACAAAGCAACTTGGGCTCCTATATACGGTGGCAGAGTAGGTAAACATACAGAGCACCTACAACCATTGCTAAAAGAAATGACTGAAGTGTATACTATAGACCCGAGTGCTGACTGGTAACTTATGAAAATAACAGCAGACTACATACGCGAAGAGCTAAAGCAGGTGAAAGATCCTGAGATACCTACTATATCTATAGTAGACCTAGGCATAGTTACAGGTATAGACATCAGTGATAATAACGACATACACGTTACGCTTACTCCTACCTTTGCAGGCTGTCCTGCACTTCGTATGATGGAAGATATGGTAAAGGAGCACCTTGGTAGCTATGAGCAGCTGGGTGACATCACAGTAGCAACTAGTTTCGAAACTACATGGACCACAGACCTTATTTCGGAAGAAGGGCATGCTGCGATCAAAAAGTACGGACTTGCTCCGCCTATACGTAACTGTTCAAATATAAGTATGGAAATACTAGAAGCTACTAAGTGTCCCTATTGTGATAGTTCAGATACTAAAATGAAAAGTCCATTTGGTCCTACACTATGCAGAAGTTTACACTACTGCAATAATTGTAAACAGGCTTTCGAAGGTTTCAAGCCTATTTAAAAAGTCATACATATTTGGTGCACCTTTGTAACCAACTTTTTATTAATGAATATTAACCAGATACTCTCGGCCTTCCTAGTGCTTTTTGCAGTGATAGACGCGCTCGGGGCTATACCGCTCATTATAGCAATAAAAAAGAAGACGGATATTCGTCCGGGACTTGCAACTCTGGTGACTGCCCTCATTATGATTTCTTTCCTATTTTTAGGCGAATCTATGCTGAAATTTGTAGGAGTAGATATAGGTTCATTCGCTGTAGCGGGCAGTATTCTTATGGCTTTTATTGCCTTTGAAATGTTGCTTGGCATACAGATATTTAAAGATGATGATGCAGATACTGCTACGGCTTCTGTGGTACCATTGGCCTTCCCATTACTCGCTGGAGCAGGTACGCTTACCACTATACTCTCTATACGTGCAGAGTACGAAACAATCAATATCGTCGTGGCTATAATCTTAAATATGATAGTGATATTCGTAGTTCTTAGAAGTGTAGATCGTATCAAAAAAATATTAGGCCCTGCAGGTGCTAAAATCCTAAACAAGGTTTTTGGAATTATAGTATTAGCAATAGCCGTTAAATTATTTAGTTCTAATGCAAGGTTATTATTTACCTAGGCACCTCTTAACTCAAGGGTTAAAATGCTTATTACTGTTAAGTTGTATTGTATTTTCACATAGTCTACTGGCTCAGCACAGCGTTAAAGATAGCATAACGTCAGCTCTTAAAAATGAGGGCAAATTCTTCATCGGATTTCAAAACCGAAATACCTTTATACAGTCTAATCAAACTAAGCTATATGGATTAGTAGGCGGAATGGACTACCAAAAGGTAAAACTCTTTGCGGGTATTTATGGATTTGGCAATGCCCATGAAACGTTACTGACAAATGATACTCGATTTACCCAAGACACCGTTTTTAGATTTATAAATTCTAGCAACTTCAGTTTTGGTATAGAATATCAATACTGTCATTACAAACGTTTATCCCTGAGCTTACCTATACAAATAGGCATAGGCAATATACAATACGACTATAGAGAATCTAACAAGTCGACTGTTATTCGTTCCGAATCCTATAATATGGTTCCCATAGAAGTAGGTACAAATGCCTATCTAGAATTACTTCCTTGGGCAGGAGTAAAAGCAGGGATAGGTTACCGAATCACGCTAGGACCTGCCGAAACATCTAAGCTTACTTCTCCCTACTATAATCTAGGTTTAGCTATACTCGTTGGTGAGATTTATAAAGAAATAATGGCGAACATCAATTCAAAAGAATAGACGTTCCTTAGTGCTTTACAGAAAATTATTGTATCCGTTATTCAGCATCTGAGTCCTCAGAAGAATTGATCATCGGTTTAGAAAGTTCCGTAGCTTCTACTACGCCTTGTTCTTCCAGCAGATACTGTACTGTATTAGGTATATCCTTTGCCCCTATTTTCTTAAACCGAATATTTTTATCCTTATCTAAAACGTAGATCTGAGGTGTGGTTCTTATGTTGTATAAGTCCCTGAATTTATCTTCACCAAAAGCATTAGCTACATTGATAAACTTAAACTTATCAACCGCCAGACGCTTTTTCCATGCAGCCCAATCTCCTTGTGTATACACTGCATAAATCTCAAAATTCTTGTTAGTCATACTGTCATATATCCTGCTAATTATTGGCATCTCCTTCTTACAGTGGCCACAATTAATATCCCAAAAAATAAGCACAGTAACGGGTTTGTCTATTTCTGACAAACGTATTCTTTGCATAAAATTAGAATCTGGTAAATTTATGTCTGGTGCTACTCTATCGCAAAGCGTAGGCTCCATTTTATTGCTCTCCTCACACATCTTATTTACGTATGCAGAATCTGCCCAGAATGCTTTGCCAGCACAGTAGTAGTTTTTTGCCATATGCCATACTGCTTTATCAAAACACATATACTTTGCGTCTTCAAAATATCCAAGCAGGAAATGAACCGTATACTTAAATTGTTCGGTACTACCTCCTTGTTCTATTTTAGCTATCAGCTTATCTCCCATTAAAATAGCAGTATCTGGAATAGGTGGCATATAGGTTTCGAAGTAGTTTTTTATTTTTCCGTGAAAAACAGGGGAGAGTACTAGCCCGTTTTCAGAAAAATCTACATTGTCCCAGTAGTGCTCCCTGAGCCACATATACTGCATCTCTCGCAGCTTTTCTGGCTCTAAATCTTCCGAAAATTTGGGTGTCTCTACTTCGCCCATTGCTTTGTACAACCTGCCTATAAAAAGAGTCGGATTAGTTTTAGCTAGCTCTTTTCTACGTTGAGATACACTACTTCCCAGTGCTCGCAATTCTTTTATTATTATACTTTTAGCTGCCGAATCTTCTTCGGCATCTATTTGCTTGCTTAGAGCCGAAGCTTCCATACTTTGCTTCACAGCATATTGATTAAAATCTAAGAAAAGTTCGTTTTCCTTACTTCCTGTCACAGTAGTGACTGCAGGCTTTATAGTAGTATCCGTTTTAAAAAAATACTTGGTCTGATCTTCATCTTTCGAAACCAATATCTCAAAGTAGTTCTTCTTGGGCAGCACCACTAGATATACGCCTGTAGCTAGCTTATCTTTACCTTTGAAATGGAATACTCCCTTGCTACACTCAGAGGTATCTTTCAGGTACTGTTTGCTGCCAAAATGATTGGCTAGTAATAGCTCGTCATCACAGGTTAATCCATCTATTTTTACAGCTATGTCATACTGAGCATAAGTGCTCACACATAATAAGACGCCAATCCAAAGTGCAAATTGTTTTATCATTCTAATACCGTTCTATGTTAATCGTTTACAAATATAATAGGAGTAAAATGCTTTTAGCTCAAAATAAAGCTGCTCCATGTCTAATTCAATAGTTACAAAAACAATGCCTAATTACAAGTACTGCTAACAATACTAATTAGTAGGCGTCTCTGCCTCTATCACACCCTGTTCTTTCAATAAATAGTTTATAGCCTTTGGCAGACTCTCTGCATCTATTCTCTTAAACCGAATTTTCTTATCCTTATCTAAAACATAAATCTGAGGCACTGAAGTGATATTATAGTTGACGTGATAATTATCATCTTTAGTACTATTTGCAACGTTAATAAAATTGAAGTTTTCCTCCTTTACTTGCTTCTTCCAATTTTCAAATTCAGACTCAGTATATACTGCATATACTTCTATATGCTCATTAGTCATCCTATCATACATTTGGCTAATCTTAGGCATCTCTTTCTTACAAGTGCCACAATTAATATCCCAAAATACCACAACTGTTACAAGCTTATCAATAGAATACATGGAAATTCTATTTTTTAATGTTGTATCAGACATATTCATATTTGGTGCGATTTTATCACACAAGATACCTTCGTTCTTTCTTACGTACTCGCACATATTGGCAGTGTATGCGGAGTCTACCCAAAATGCTTTGCCCACACAATAGTAGTTTTTAGCTATATGCCATAGTGCTTTATCAAAACAGATATACTTAGATTCCTCAAAATATCCTAGAAGGAAATGAAGGGTATACTTGAACTGTTCGGTGCTGCCTCCTTGTTCTATTTTACCTATCAGATTATCTCCAATTAAAATAGCCGTATCTGGAATATGTGGCATATAGGTATCAAAGTATCTTTTTAACTTCCCGTGAAAAATAGGGGAGAGAACTAGCCCATCTTCAGAAAAATCTACATTGTCCCAATAGTGCTCTATCATCCAGCTATACTTCAATTCGCTTCGCTTTTTTGGCTCCAAATCTTCTGGAAACTCAGGTGCTTCTACATCACCCATAGCACTATATAGTTTCCCTATGAAAAGAGTCGGATTAGCTTTGGCTAGCTCATCTCTGCGTTGAGTTACACTACTGCCAAGTGCTTGTAGTTCTTTTTGCATTGCACTTTTAGCTACCAAATCTTCTTCTAGTTCTATTTGCTTACTTAGGTCCGAAAATTGCAAACTTTGTTTCACAGCATATTGATTAAAATCTAGGAAAATACCATTCTCCTTACTTCCTCTTACAGTAGTAACTGCGGGCTTT
>JBDNFQ010000023.1:0-7680 GCA_041689715.1 Bacteroidia bacterium | reverse complement strand
CTTCCTTTACTAAATCTAAGTTCTTTTTGCCCGAAGGATCTAGCTCTCTTAGCTTAATTACTATCCCAGTTTCTTTTTGTAATGCAAGCCACGGAGCTGCTCCACCTATGTGGTCATCCTTAGATAGTATCACCTCATCTCCCGCTTTCAATTTTACCGTTTGAGCTACTATGTTCATCCCTTCTGTGGTATTGGTTATCATACCTATTTGGTCAGCTCTGGTATTCAGAAATGTAGCAATTTTATCTCTTACAGGTTTTATAAAATCGTGTCGGTTTTGGCCTTTACTTTCTAAGTCTCTCATAGCATCTACTACCGTATCTACTACTACTTTGGGAGATGGCCCCACACTAGCTGTTCTAAAATGATATCTGCCCTGCTCCAGTGTAAACTGTTGTTTCACAGCCGTCCAATCGACCGTACCATCTTGCATAAAAGGCGAATTTTTTAACGTACTTACTTCTTGGTTATTAAACGTACCCCAAGATAACAAAGGCATACCTAGCAAGCCAACCATACCTCCTAATACCTTCGTTTTTAAAAAGTCTCTTCTAGACTCTCCGGTCACCTTCTTTTTGCTTTTCTTTTCTTTCAATTTAATCTCGTCTAAAAATTCATTCGCTGTTTCTCTCTTAGCTTTACTAAAGGACGCTTAGGCTCAAAGGTAATATCTAGTTCGTTTACCTTGCCATCTGGCGATATTTTTAGCACTACAGATTGATATGGTTTAAAATTCACAGTGACTTGGTTCTCGTGTCCATTGAAATTTATAGTAAAATCTGACGTTATAGTTCCTGTAGCCAAACTTTGTCCTGAGTAAACAGGGTATAGCAATTTTTTAGATGGCCATTGAGCCAGAAACAAATAGGCCGTCCCGTCGTCTGCTACTTTACACCAATACTCCGGCAAGCTATCACTTTGTATCAGCGGTTTATTAACTGCCACTTCTTTTAGTTCTCTAGATACATTGGGCATTTTTTTCAGCTCTTGCCACACGTTATCATAGGACTTACTCTTTGCTTTTCCAGGTTGTTTCACGTCTTGTTTTATGCATATATATAATCCTTTTTTAGCCAATTCAGATATTCTTTTCAGAGCTCTTATATCCATATATTTCACATCTATATACAAAGTAGAAAAAGCTGCATCGCCTACTCTCAATTTGCCATCGCTGAAAACTCCCTGCTCTAAAAAATGTCTATTAATCCAGAGTGGGTGATACCCTTCTAGCTCAGGAGCAGGATCTATGTACCTAAGCTCATACTCTCCCCACACCCATACTCGCTGTCTCTCTGGTGGATATGCCCCTTGCATCACGCCATCTTCGTAAGGCACGTAAACTGCTACATCGCTGTACGTTTTTCCTTGCTGCATTATACCAGACACTTTCTCCATATAAGTATTAAAAGCTGGCAATTCTGGTTCTAGGCTGCCACCAGGGCCAAAGTATGTGGTAGCGAAAAATGTGTTAGTGTCGGAACCCTCAGGGTTATACGGCATACCGTGATAGAAGTGCTGATTTACACCGTGAGCGAACATAGCATCTGCCACCATCTTGAGATCAGCGGTCTGCTCCTGCCCTATGTACGTACTTGGAAATCCGTACATACAGGTGAATGTTTCACTAGAAACCACTTTCTTAGACGAGAGACAAGCAGCAGAACTAACTACTCGTGAGTAATTTGGATTATTAAGCATGCTCTCCGTTTCTGGTATATCTACTAGAGAATAGGTAGTCATCACATCTGTAGGGGCAGCTAAGCATTGCACCCTAGACCAAGCTCCCAACTCTTTGCACTTTTGTACATACGGCTTATAAAACCCCTCGGTTACATATTCATCTAAAAGTAACATATAGTCATAGCGAATATCAGGAAAAGAATCTAATCCTGCATCCATATACGGTAGTATATCATACCCGAATTTTTCTTTAAAAGTACCGTCAAAACCTGCTGTCCAAATCTTATTAGTTCTATTGAGTTTTATCTCCCAAGAGTCTGTGAATAGAGCAGACTTAGAACCTTGCAAAGCATTTTGAAGAGCCGCACCTATGGGCTCAGAAAATAGCTCAAAGGCTTCTTTATCTAAATGATTGATAACGTACATCGTGTCCGGCCATGCCCAAGAAAATGTAAGCAACTGTCTGAAAGTAGAATCTCCATAAATCTGAGAACTGTGCTCCTTGTCTATGTTTTGTCCTGCAACTGGCCACGCACTGCCAAAACTAAAATCACATGCTAGACCAATAGAATCTGAGTATAGTTTGGTATATGCTACTACGTCTGACCACTCGGGACTTAGCCACTTTTGTGCAGTTGTATCTTTAGGATAATGTCTTCCGTACCCTCTAGCGTACATACTCTGGTAGCGATATAGTGGATATACCCATGCTATTTCTACCCCGCCAAAATTATTGGTCTTGGCCCAATCCAACTGATATTTTATATCACTCTTTTTTATTTCCGTAGCAAACCACCACCACCTTGTGCATGGTTTAGTGCTCGGATAAAATGATTTCACCCCATCCTCACTTTTCCCTTGTGTGCGGGTAGAGCAACAATTTATAGTAGCTGCAAGCAATAAGAGTAAGCCAATGTTTTTCCATTTCACGAAGTAAAAGTACATAATATTGGTAGTGTATGCAAAGTAGCTGGCACAATCCTAAAAGCGACAACTTTGAAGCAAGCCGATTCAATATTTTATTAATTCCGAGTCATAACCTTATTTTTACCCCGTGAATAAAAAGGTATATGTACTTATTTCGATAATCTTAGCGGCTATATCTGGCTGGGGCCTTGGGTATATTCGCCTTCCATACATAGAAAAGGAGTATTCGTTTGGGGTAGGGGTATTGACCGCTATAGCTATTATTAGCTTGACTACCTTGCTCACTTATTTACTAAAAACAAAAAAATCAACTAGCTCTAGCAAGTATTCTAAAAATTCATTTTGGTTGATATTAGTATGCATCACAACAGGGATAGTTTGCATTTTTCTCTACCAAAAAAACCACACACAACAAAACAAGATAGAAACCCAAGGTAATCTTATCGCAGCCCAATCTGAAGCCATAATAGCACTAGAACAACGAAACCTTATGGCTCTAGTAGCTACGGTTATTTCTGCGGCAGACCTAGAACTAGCCCAAAGCTCTACTCGCTCAGTCAGTCAAGCTACGATAGACCGTATAGCGGACCTTAGCCATTCTCTAAAACCATATAGACAGGTGACCAAGGACAGTATAGTAAGCCGAGAATCGAGCAAGGAACGAGGGCAACTTTTGCTTTCCCTTGCCAAAATGAATATAAACTCCGCTTCATTTGCTCAGATAAAAGAACTAGCCACTTTCGAATATGCGGATCTACGAGATGCTCATCTTGCCAGTATGGACCTAAGTGGTATTAATCTAGCTAAAGCTAATCTAGAAGGTGCAACATTATTAGGATCTAACTTAGAGTACGCCAACTTAGAAGAAGCTAATCTAAAAAGAGCTCAGCTGAGCTCAGCAAGTCTAAAAATGGCTAAACTTAAATTGATAAACTTAGATTGGGCAAACCTGAGTAATGTAAATATTTCGGAAGTACGGTTAGTCGGGGCTTCGCTAAAGAGTGCAAATCTAACTGGGGCTGACTTCTCTGGCACCTATATAAGCTACACAAATTTCAGAGGAGCGAACCTCATAAAAGCTAATTTTACTAATACTCATATTGACATCGTTGATTTTTTCCAAGCAAATCTAACCGAAGCAATCTTAGTTGATTTAATTATTAAAAGAGTGAATTTTACCAATGTTACTTTTGGGAAAACTATCGTAAATAAAGACTGGTTTAGTAACCTCAAAAAAGAGGAAACAGTGGGATTAGAAAAACTAAAATCCAATTACGAAGTAAATAACGTTGGGAATAAAAAAGACCACTTAACCTCTTTTCTTTTAGAAATTAAAAAGAAGTAAATCAACTGCATCCGCAGTTAGTCTACCAAAGCCATTTGCGACACTTCATTTATCTTCTGAGTGAATTTTAATATCAATTCATCCTCTTGAGTGTATGGCTTCATAGCCACACCAAAGGACCACATGTAGAAACTCTGAATATCATTTAAGAGATTCGCCGTAAGCTCAGGTGTCCAAGTTGTCGTGGATGTAAGATTGTATTTTTCTTTTAACCTTAGTCCTATCTCTTGTCCTATTTCATTGTTCAGCATATCTACATAATTATCTACCGGGTAGTTGATCGTATCACGTAGCTGCTTATCTGTAAATCTGCCAGTAGTAAGCTCTGGCATACTCTTGAGCTCGTGCACATCTGCTATATAATCTGCTACTTCTTTGCTAAACAAGGCTGTAATCAACACCTGAGCAGTCACGTGGTTAAAGGTATTAATATACCCTTTCTCTGAGGCATCCTTGGCTGTCTGAAAAGCCAAATCAGCAGTGATAATATTAGCTAACGAAGCTTCTGCTAGATTGTAAAAAGATACATCTCCGTAGCCGAATATATCTGGTCGTATACGTGCTAGAGTATATATTTTACTTAATTCTATTCTACTTCTTATGCCGTATGGGGTTTGCCATACTAGATTAGCCTTATCCCAAAAATCACCGTCCTTAGCAGCGGTAATATCTCTCTGGCTTACGCCACTCCTTAGCTCACTAGCTATACTTTTACCTGCATCTTGGTAATGCAGTATTACTCTAGATTCTATGCACGTATCTTCTTTGTCACAAGCATTGAAATACTCAATCTGAACAGTAGATTTAAAATCATCCAAACTTTGAAATCGGGTAGCCAAAAGTGCTTTAGGGACATTTTGGGTTGCTAAGGGACTATTCTCTAACGCTTGATTAGTGTCACAACCCAAAATAAGCGTGATACTCAAAGCTAAAAACACATACAGTTTATTGGTAAACATTCTTTCGTTTGGCAAAGTTACGATATAAGTATACTTGATAAAAATCTGCCTCTGTCATAACTTCTATGCCCCAAATTAGAATCTCCAGAAACAATAAAATAGTACATTGCACTTGCTAAAAAAAAATCTATTTATAACCAATGAAATACATCCTATTCATATGCTTTTGCACTTTTTGGGGATTAGCAGCTACAGCCCAAGATTATAATATAGTGACCTATGGAGCACAATCTGGCAGCAGCCAACTAAGCACGGTAGCCATTCAAAAAGCCATAGACCAAGCCAGTAGTGCTGGTGGCGGACGAGTAGTAGTGCCCAAAGGTGAATTTGCAAGTGGCAGTATATTCTTAAAATCTGGTGTAGAACTGCATCTCAGCAAAGGAGCTACACTGCTAGGTAGTACCAACCCTGCGGACTATAAAAAACTAGGCAAATGGACAGGACTGATACTAGCAGATACTGCTAAAGGAATAGTAATAAGCGGCAACGGAACCATAGATGGACGAGGAGCTCAGATAGCTCTGTATCTAGACAGTCTCTTTCATGCAGGGGCTATAGATAGTATACGATACAACTTGGTAGAGAAACGACCGATGTGGTACACTAGGCCGCAAATAATCTATTTCGTAGGGTGTGAAAATATACGAGTAACAGACGTGATCCTGCAAAACTCTGCCTGCTGGGTACAAACCTACGAGCAGTGTAATAGGCTGATAATAGATAAGATTAAAGTAAAAAGTGATGCCTACTGGAATAATGACGGCCTGGATATAGTAGATTCTAAAAACGTACGTATTACCAATTGCAACATAAACGCAGCAGATGACGGAATCTGCATAAAATCCGAAGACTGGTCGCATACCTACTCTTGCGATAGCATATATATAGCAGACTGCACTGTTCGATCTAGTGCTAGTGCAGTAAAATTTGGCACATCATCTGTAAATGATATTAAGAATGTGATCATACGCAATATAAGAGTGTACGACACCTACCGCTCTGCTATAGCCATAGAAGCCATGCAAGGCGGTGTGCTAGAAAATATATTGGTAGAAAACATAACAGCCACCAATACAGGTAACGCCCTTTTCTTGCGAATAGGCCAAATAAGAAACGCCGAAAATCCTGGAGTGTTGAGAAATGTAACTCTTCGAAATATCAGAGTAACGGTCCCTTTCGAAAGGCCAGATTATAAATACGAAATACGTGGCCCTGCTCTTCCTCAGTTTCATAATATTTTCCCTTCTTCTATCACAGGTATTCCAGGCCATCCTATACAGAATGTCACCCTAGAAAACATCACCATCATATATCCAGGAAGAGGTAATCCTGCTTTTGCTTATATGCCAACCGACAGGCTAAATGAAGTCCCAGAACTACCCACGGCTTATCCTGAGTTTTCTATGTTTGGGGAGTTGCCAGCATGGGGACTATACATGAGACACGTGGAAGGAATAACACTCAAAAACATAAAAATGAAAATCGAGAATCCAGACTATAGACCTGCCATAGTATTAGATGATGTCTCTAACTATACCATCGAATCTCTGAAGATAAAAGGCGACGCTAAAGCTAATCCCGTTTTTGAAAAGAAGTGATATCCTCTACTTTTATTATTCCAGAATGGATACTCAAATGTCTCCTGATAGCACCCTATAATCCAATCAAATTAGGCAACAATGCCAATTTTACGAATAAATAGCATTTTAGCTCAAAACTTATTTATTTACATAATTGTCTGATTATCAATCATATTAATCGTTTGTAAACGGTTACAATCACTTATAAACGTAAGTAAGTGCTTAATCTTCGCTTGCCACTTGCTACCTCCATTCTATTTGCAGTGTTGTTTTGAAAGGGACCTCGGTACACTCGTCTTATCGGCGAACACTGAGCCTCACAAAACATTGAGAATTAAATATAAAGTAATAATCGCTAGCTCCGGCTAGCACACGAAAAACATTTATTAAAACACACAAACATTTAGACTGCGGTACATTCTCCTTGTCGGAGAACACTCAGTCTGACACACAAACATTTAAATTAAAAATTATTATGAACGCATTAAGAAACAAAGTACAATTGATCGGTAATCTAGGTATGAACCCAGAAGTAAAAGAACTAGAAGGTGGACGCAAGGTGGCCAAATTCACCCTAGCTACTAACGAGTACTACAACAACAAAAAAGGTGAAAAAGTACAAGAAACACAATGGCACAACATCGTAGCCTGGGGCAAAACTGCTGAGCTCATGGAGCAACTCCTAGGCAAAGGAAAAGAGGTGATGCTAGAAGGCAAACTAACCAGCCGAACATGGGACGATAAAGACGGAAACAAGCGATACATTACAGAAGTGGTAGCCAATGATTTCTTACTTATCACACCCAGAGAAGATGCCAAAAAAGAAGGCGATATCCCTTTCTGAAATCCATTTATCAAGCAAAAACGGTCGTTGGTAAATGGAGCGTAACCTTAGTCGCTTAGGACCGTTGTGAAGCTGTAAGAATTTTAGTTAGTTAAATATTTTCAGTTTTTCAATGGGACCTAGTGCAACTGCACTGGGTCCCATTTTTTTATGAATCTGATTTCTATTTCTCCTTTAATATCTGTGAAGTGTGCTCTTTGGTTTTCACGTTTTCTATCACATCTTCTATCACACCATCCTCGTCTATGATAAAAGTAGTGCGAGCCACGCCCATATACTGTTTGCCATACATACTCTTCTCTACCCATACGCCATAGGCTTGGATAGTTTCTTTCTCTGTATCTG
>JBDNFQ010000022.1:0-7893 GCA_041689715.1 Bacteroidia bacterium | reverse complement strand
GCAGAAATAAAAAAAGTAAAGCGGTCTGAAAGCGGAATGATAAAAGATCCAATCACTCTGAATAAGGATAATACCTTGGCAGACGCATTGCTAGTGATGAAGGAAAACAGGATAGGCGGCATCCCTATAACAGACGGAAATGATATTCTTATAGGCATTATTACCAATAGAGACCTTCGTTTTCAAAGAGACCTGCAAACGTCTATAGGCGAGGTGATGACTAAAGAAAACCTAATAACAGCTCCAAAAGGAACAGACTTAAAGGAAGCGGAGCAAATACTGCAAAAGTACAAAATAGAAAAGCTACCAGTAGTAGATAAAGACAATAAGCTGCTAGGACTTATTACCTTCAAAGATATCCAAAAAGTAAAAAACCATCCGCAGGCATGTAAAGATCAGTTTGGTAGACTTATGGTAGGAGCTGCGGTAGGAGTAACTTCAGATACGCTAGAGCGAGTTACTGCACTTGTGGAGGAAGATGTAGATGTAATAGCTATAGACACCGCTCACGGCCACTCTAAAGGCGTGGTAGACGAACTTAAGAAAGTAAAAGCAAAGTACCCAGACCTGCAAGTAATAGTAGGCAATGTGGCTACGGGAGCAGCTGCTAAATATTTAGCAGATAATGGAGCAGATGCTGTAAAAGTAGGTGTAGGCCCTGGATCTATTTGTACTACACGCATCATAGCAGGTATAGGCGTACCTCAACTTCATGCGGTAATGGAGTGTGCAGAAGCTCTAAGAGGTACAGGTGTGCCGATAATAGCAGATGGTGGCATACGATACAGTGGCGACCTGGTAAAAGCTATAGTAGCGGGAGCGGATGCTATTATGGCCGGAAGCTTATTTGCAGGGACAGAAGAAGCCCCTGGAGATGTATCTTTTTATGAAGGCAGAAAGGTAAAAAGCTACCGAGGTATGGGAAGTATAGAAGCCATGAAAAAGGGGTCTACAGATCGCTACTTTCAAGATGCAGAAGCAGACATAGCTAAGCTAGTACCAGAAGGCATAGTAGGAACAGTAGCTTACAAAGGAAAATTATCTGAAGTAGTATATCAGTACATTGGTGGATTAAGAGCAGGAATGGGATATACAGGATCTGAGACTATGGCACAGCTTCAAGAAGCTCAGTTTACGCACATTACGGGTTCTGGGATTAGAGAGAGTCATCCGCATGATGTTACTATTACCAAAGAGGCTCCAAACTATAGTAGATAGACTAATCAGTGCTTTCTATTAGCAGAAGAAGACCTTCTCTGTAAGAAATAGTTACCTTACCAGATGTGGCCGCCTCGTTGCTAGTGCCGCTTCTTTTTCCAAATTCAAGTGCTTCATTTTTTAGATTATACTTTAAGTTTTCTGTAGAGATTCCCTTTGCGGTATGCAAAGGAATGAGAGACAAGGGAGTTCCTTTATCATAAAACTTAACATATGTTTTGGGAAGGATAAATGCCTTAGAATGATTGTCATACACTACGATTTTAGCTTCTGGATACTTAGCTAGTGTTGCCATATTATTTAAAGTATGATCTAGCCTTCTGCCAGTAGACCACACTATATTGATGTCGGTTCTACCCTTTGAAAGCAAATAGTCTATTGCTTTTTCTAAATCTGTGTTTTCTTGATTGTCATCTTTTATAAATTCGGTGTGCATAGTCTCCTCCAAAGAGTGTAAGCTATCCCAATCTCCTATGACTATATCGGGAGTTATTTTCATAGCTAGCAGCTTGTCGTAAGCCCCATCTAACGCAACAATATAGGGGCACCATTCCATTATAGAGACCAATAACTCATACGAGCACATTTCGCCGTTTGCGATTATCAGAGCAGGCTCTTGTCCTTCTTTTACGTAGTGGTGTGAAGACATTTTAGTGCAATATCTAAAACAAACTTAACAATTTTTGCAAGCCATCGCTTTACTTCGTATCATGAGAAAGACTATACTGAGCTTTTTGATGATCACGCTACTTTTTGTGGGGTGCAGAAAAGAAAAATTTTCATCAGATAGTAAATGGCTTACTCCTATTTTGGAGACAGAGCTTACGTTAGGCGATTTGGTGCCCGACTCATTACTATCTACCAATTCTGATAACTCACTAAATCTAGTATTCGAAGAAGAGTATGGAATCACAAATTTGGAAGACATTTTAACAATTCCAGACAGAGTAGATAGTCTTGAAGTAACACTCTCTAGTTTGGTGCTAGACGATCGTTCGTTTGAAGATACACTAACCCTTGGCGAACTATATCCGCCAGCTAACTTATTGCACGGAAACAAAGCCTCCGTACCAGCCCAAGACTTAGAGCCAAATCAGGGCACCGAAATAGATGTTTCAGAAGAGTTTTTCAGCACAGCAACTTTCATTGAAGGATATATAGATATTACCATTACGAATGAGTTGCCGATGGAGGCTGAGCTACTAGAGTTTCAGCTGATTAATGCCAATAATGATGAGATTATAATAACGGGGACTTTTGAAAATATGGCTCCTAATAGTACCTTGTCTAAATCATATTCGCTAGCAGGCAAAACGGTAAATGGCGTCTTAGAACTTAAGGTTACCAAAATAAAAACAAAAGCGACTGATGGAGATGTAACTATAGATGCCACCAAGGGACTTATCGTGAGTTTAGGTGTTCGGGATCTTAAACCAAGCTCTGCAAAAGCGGTTTTCCCAGCACAAAACTTACTTGAACGCTTTGATGAAACCAAATATGAATTTGGAGGAGCAAAACTTACTTTAGTGCAAGTGAAATCTGGGGCTATTAGAATGAAAGTTCAGTCAAGTATAGAAGAAGCGATAGTACTAGATTACTTGATACCAAATAGCGACAAAGGAGATCGCACACCTGTAAGAAGAGTGTGGACTGTTCCGGCAGCTAATCCTGGAGAAACCGTATATTTAGAAGAAGAATTTCCAATAGATGGATCAAGCATAAGGTTATGGGGGACGGACACCTCATCAGCACCCCTAACTAATCATGTTTATAGTGAACTAATAGCAAAAATTGCTTATTCAGGTATAGAGAGAACACTATCACTTACAGACAAAATAAAAATTGAGTTTGGGCTGGTAGATGTAGTACCAAAACTGGTTATTGGTGATCCTGGATATCACGAACTAAACTTAGATGACACCGCAAAATTGACAATTTTTAAAAACATGGAGGGAAACCTATCTTTAGAAGACGCTACACTTGAGATGCTTTTTGTAAATAGCTTTGGTATAGATTCTGAAATAGATATTAAATCGTTGAAGGGGGTGAATAACAGAAAACCAAACACTGTGCTATTGTCAGCTGAACAACTTTCGGATCCTATCTTTTTAGAAAAGGTTTCTAATGCGAGTACAACAACACCCATAGAAAAGAGCATTTTGGTAGACAAAACCAACTCCAACTTAAAACAGTTTTTGGAGAATATGCCAGACGAACTACACGCAGAAATAATAGGAAAAGTAAGACCAAGAGGAACCAGAAATTTGAATGATTTTGCATATGACTTTAGTGAGTTGATTGTAAATCTGCGAATAGACGTACCCATGCAAGTAGGTATGGATGGGCTAGCTCTCAAATCAAAGTCCCCTATCAATCTTTTTGCCAACGAACAAATAGAGGGGGTAAAGGAGGGAGTATTAAGAATAACAGCATTCAACAACTTCCCTATTCAGGCAAAAATAGAATTAGAGTTTGTGGACGGTTCTGGCAATGTGCTTACCACCCTTTTTGCAGATGGCAATAACACCTTAGCTGCTGCGGAAGTAGATCCGGCGACCGAAAAAACAGCCGCAGCTGTAGAGAGTTCACTAGAAACAACGGTAACTAGACCGCAGATGGTATTGCTTAAAAATGCAACAGATGTGAATGTGAAAATAACCTTGGATACTAAAGACAATACGAGATACAAACTGTTCTCTGACTATGGAATTAAAGTACAACTAAGCACTGAAGTGGTATATGAAAACAAACTTTAGCATTTTCGCTGCATTACTAGTAGCGGGCAGCTTTAGCTGCAAGGCACAACTGAGCACCTTAGACAGCTTTACACATCTGGGAGACAGATTTGATAGGAAATGGAGTGCAGGCACTTTTAAAATAGAGGGAAAGACCTTTGCGGGATCCAACTCCCTTAATGTCAAAATGTTTAACGACATTCTATTTAGAGCCACTTTTTCTGAGGATGCTAAAAGCAAGTTTGTAAGCAGTACTCAAAAGAGAAACAATACGCTTGTACAATCTGAGATAAAAGCAGAATTTAAAGTAAATGAAAAGTGGGGTGTATACACATCTTATGGATCTTTAGATGCTCTAAAAATGAATAATAATTTTTCCAAACTTGTTTTTTTTGGTAATGCGGCTTATGAAAATCAGACCGTACAAACGGAAAACAGTAAATACCTGAGTGCAACTACTACTACCGTAGGTGCCACTCGCAACTTGGTTTCTTCAGAGAAATGGCAGATTAAGGCAGCACTTGGAGTACAAGTAGCTTCCAGATATAGAGAAATATCTGCTACTAAATTAGGAGTATTCACAGCATCAAGGGGAAGCTATTTAGACATTGAAGCTGACGGTTTGTCTATTTCAGAATCTAGCAATGGGCTTCAAGGGGCGGGGCTAAGCGGAAACCTATATAGTAGTTATGCTCCCGATGCCAATTCATCTTTATCTTTCAGTATTGATAATCTCAATATACTTAGACTTAATAATAAAACGAGATTAGACCTAGACTCTTCTTTTCGTTTCACGGGAGTATATTTAGATGTGTTAAATGATAGCTCCAACTTTGTAGATCGATTTGACTCTACGTATAACGATGTGGTATCCAGAAGCAGAAAAGACGCAAACTGGCTTTCACTTCCTTCTGCTATTAGCATGACTTATCAGAAAAGACTTGGCAAAAAAGCCATAGGATCTGTCAGCTTATCTACTTTTGGACTAGGAGAGTTCGGGATCTCTGGTAACGCAGGATTGCACTATACTTTCGGACCAAATTTTGTACTTTTTTCCTCACTAGGATACGGTAATTTTACTGGATTGCAATGGCGAGAAGCAGCAGAGTACCGAACAGGCAGAAATACCTTTTATCTTTCTGTAGTAGGATTGCAGTCTCTAGCCATTTCTAAGCTAACCAACAGTTATGGTGCTAGTATAGGTTACGCTTTCACTCTTTAGTGAACACCATAAAAGGGAGAATATAATCCTTCTACTATTTCCCAACTATAAAAGAAGATACTGCCCGCAAGTAGCGTTATGTTTCTGTGTTTGGGTGGAGTAAGATAATACAACACCATAAAAACAGGCAGAAAGTATAAAACGAATGTTATGCTGCTGAATACCATCTGTAACTACTTTTGGGATATTAACTCAGAGGCTTGATTAAATCTTTTGTGGCTAGCGATTTGTGAAATTGGCTCGTTAAATTCTCGCCAAATTGAATAAGCTCTTCTATCTCGCCAATAGTCATTACACGGAAATAGCGGAATATAAGAATCTCGTTATTTCTGCTTTCAATATGATATCTGTTGTTGTCAAGCAAGAATGTTTTAAAACCAGCATTGAAGAATCCTTTTATAGCCTTTTTGTCTGGTCCTTTTATAGAGAATTTTTGAGCAAAGCCTTTATCTCCATCAAAATCGATATCTTCTTTTATAGCATAATCTAATAATCGCATAAAAAGCCGCTCCTTGTCCAGTTCAAAATCTGGAATCTCCATATCAAAGCAGATTCGAAGCATGGAGGTGTTGTGCACTTCTGCAGCCATCAAGGCTCCTTCGTCAAAAGTTATATCTATTAGTTCCCAACTTACAGTTTCGGTATAATCGCCAGAAACTCTGTTTTTTAGGTACTCAATGGGTCTTGTTTTAAAGAAGGTGTTTACTTTTAGGTAATCGGTATTCCAATCTAATTTATGATTAAAATTCCAATGACGTGAATAGGCAAATTCTTTGAGCTCTTTCTGCCTTTTTGACAAGGGTTTAGTTACGGCTTGGGGCAATGTGTGAATACTAAACGGGTGTTCGCTGGTAGTAAGGTGCTCATCTAATCCTATTATCTCATAATGTCCACCCTTATCTGCCTCGTAGTCTTTGCCCCAATTATTTGTAAACTCAAGTAGCGAAAAATCGACCAAACGAGCATGTGAAAAATCGAATATTATTCGCTCATTTTGTGGTATAGTGCCAAGTAATTTTCGCATTTTCAAAATGCTTGAGAAGTTAGCGACGCCTTTTATTCTGAGGTGAAAGTGGTCTTCTATTTTGGCTAGATTGAAAGACGGAAGAATCAGGTATTTAAAGAAAATTCCGGCTGGCAGGTGAGAGCGAACCAAGTGTATTACGATAGTAAATAAAATTCCAATTAGAATTCCTTTATTCAAATCCGTGAGAAGAGTGGCTATGAGTGTTACGCTGAGAATTAAGAACTGTTCATATCCTTTCAAGGAAGCGTCTTTGAAAACCTTAGGGGAGGCCAACTTATATCCGGTAAACACCAGAATAGCCATAAGGGCTGCTTTAGGCACCATTTTAATATAGTCAGAAAGGAGGAAGACAAACAAGAGGATAATTACTCCATGCACAAAGTTAGAAAACCGGGTTTTCGCTCCATGGTTTATGTTAACAGAACTGCGTGCTATCACCGCGATTATAGGCAAACCGCCAAGAGCTCCTGAAAGCATGGTGCTTAGTCCCATGGCAGCTACCTCTTTATTTAGATTGGTCTTTCTATTCAGCGGGTCTATTTTATCTATAGCCTTAGCCGAGCCCAACGTTTCTATAGTAGAAACCAAGAAAACCGACAATACAACCAGCCAGAAACTTAGAGTTCCTGTTTTACCAAAGTCGGGAAATATAAAAAAATCATTAAGTAGGTCGCTGGGGAGCGAGAAGTTTATGAGATCGTTGCTTGGTATTAGAGTGTGCGTTTTGCCAAATAACAGAACCTCGCCGCCAGTCGTGAACTGGAAAAGGATGTATAGCGGGATGGCAAAAAACAGCAACCAAATGGGTGCGGGAACATATTTAACAAAGCGGTTTGTAATGTAAGGGTGTATAGCTAGAATAATTAGACTATTGAAGAAGATGATTGCAATAAGCGGGTTCATGTTGGCTAAACTGCTTGGAATTGCAAGTAGTTTATCAAAGTCATTCATTTTACCAATTTCGACACCCAGGCCAGGATGCACCTGCCCGGCAAGTATAATAACCCCTATGGCTGCCATCATTCCTTGCACCACAGAGGAAGGAATAAAGTCCGCCAATCCGCCTAGCTTAAAAAGCCCAAAGATGGCCTGCAAAGAACCCGCACACACAAAAGCCGCAAGCATATATTCCCAGCCATCTAAAGCGGCCATTCCTGCTATTACTATACCAATAAGTGCTGGAGAAGGCCCATTTATGGAAACGTTTCCGCTTCTGATTAATGAAGTAAAAACACCACCCACTATAGCTGCTATTATTCCAGCCAACAGGGCTTTAGTAGGCAGGCCCATGGCTAAAGCTACACCTATAGCTAAAGGTAATGCTACCAGGGAAACGCTGAAACCCGCAAGCAGGTCGTTTCTCCAGTATTGTCTTATATCTCTCAGTATAGTTTTGATAATTTCAGCTTTTAGTTAAGAAGGCCAATATAAGGCGATTTTTGGGAACGGAATTTTGACTAACTATATAGCGGAAAACCTTTCATGAGTTCGTTCACCTCCGTTTTTACAGCGGCAAGGTTAGCCTCGTCTTCAGGGTTTACCAGTACTCGGTCTATTAGATCTGCTACCGTATCCATATGCTCGACCTTCATGCCTCGCGTAGTAATAGCCGGCGTGCCTATGCGTATCCCAGATGTCACAAAGGGAGAGCGTGTTTCAAATGGAACTGCATTTTTATTGATAGTAATGTC
>JBDNFQ010000021.1:0-14829 GCA_041689715.1 Bacteroidia bacterium | reverse complement strand
TTGCCCGTATTTAGAAGTTGAAAAGAGGTTTCTAGAGGGTCTCTTTATAACTTTCATAAAGCGAATATGGTGAAAATTTATTTTAATAAGAAACTTTTAATAAGTCGGTATAAATTCGCATAAAATCAAGGTGATTTTGTTCACATTGGGTGTGGGTTTTGCGGTGAAAGGGCGGTGTTTTCGAACCTTAAAAGGAATAGGTATTCCATTTCGTGAAACACGCCTTTGAGGCTACGCACTTTCTAATGAACTTTGAGGCTTGTTCCTACTACGCCCTCTCCAGCTCAAACACTGTAATCTCTGGCAAGAAACCAACTCTACCAGGATAGCCTAAATATCCAAACCCACGATTTACATAGAGATACTGGCCATTCTCTTCGTACAGATCTGCCCACTCAGGGTAAGTATATTTCACAGGGCTCCATTTATAATACCTGGTATCTATCCCAAACTGCATGCCGTGTGTATGCCCAGCAAACATAGCATCTATCGCAGGATAGTCCTTGAGCACCTCTGCACGCCAGTGACTTGGGTCATGAGATAAAAGTAGCTTATTTTCTACACCTTCTATGCCCGCATACGCCTCGCTTAGATTACCGTACTTCGGGAAACGACGGTGTGCACTCCAGTTTTCTACCCCCAGTATGGCAAGCTTATCTCCGTCTTTTTCTATGACCTTGTTTTCGTTTATCAATAGATTCCATCCCATGTCTGAGTGATGGTCTTTCAATTGTTGTAAATTCTGCTCTTTCGTTACTCCATTTTTATCTGGCCACGAGGAATAGTCTCCGTAATCATGATTTCCCAAAACAGAATACACGCCATGTGGAGCCTGTAGTTTGCCAAACATGTCTTTAAAACCTAAAAACTCATCCGAGGTGCTATTCACCAAATCTCCTGTAAAAAAAATAACATCTGGTTTTTGATCTAGAATCATCTGTATGCCTCTGCTCACTCCATCCTTACTCCAGAAGCTGCCTGAGTGTACGTCTGATATCTGAACAATTTTAAAACCTTTGAAAGCTGATGGCAAGTTCTTTAACTTGAGCGTTTTATTATGAACCTGATAGTTATGGGCTCCTTTTAACATGCCATACACTAAGGTGCCAAAAACCGTACCCGCTACTAGTGCACCACTAGTCACTATGAACTCTGATCTGCTTATAGCGTTCATTGTAACTTCGGCACTAGAGCCAGAATACTTAATTAGTCGTACTGCATCATCTAAGATCATAAACACAAGCCAAAACACTTTAGAGATAAACAAGCCGAAAAGCACGCTGCCTGTCCACATTTGTACTATGTTTTTAGATGGCGATTCTGAAAAAATGCTGTATAAAACCAAAAACAGAATAAGCCCCAACGGTATGGCCCAATACAAAAAATGAAACCCACTTGCATAGGTGGGCAACCACTTCTTTATAAGAAGTTTGAAACCCTGAAACACATAAAAATCTAATGCAAAAAAGAGAAGTAAAAAGATTGCTAATGGTAAAAATTTAAGCATAATTGTTTTTAAAACAGACTACAATAGTCATATGTTTTGGGTAATTTACAATCTGTTCTCGACTCTAATAGATAGATGTATAAAAAGCCTCGCTAAACTTTTACAATATTTATATGTTCATACAAGCGATGAGCATAGAAGCTGAAATAAAACAAAAGACATTTGCCAACTTTGCAGAAAAAGCAATAGTAAACATATCATACACAAACAGTTATTTCTCTGGGCTGACAAATTCTGCATTAAAGGAGCACAAAACCTCCTTGCAGCAGTTTAACGTACTACGCATACTCCAAGGACAACACCCTAAGCCAGTGTCTGTAAACGAGATAACCCTGCGGATGGTAGACAAAATGTCGAACGCATCTAGGTTAGTAGATAAGCTCTGTGACAAAGAACTGGTTGTACGTGAAGCCTGTTCCTATGATAAACGACAGGTGGACGTTTCTATTACCCTGCACGGACAAAAGACGCTAAAGACGCTGAGTGCCGTAGTAGACAAAGTCATACTTAGTCATCAGAACTTGACTCCTTCAGAGTTTGATACGCTAAACGAACTCCTTGATAAGCTAAGGGTGCAGAATTAAAAAGCCTACTGCCCTATCACTAAAGTAACCTCTTCTTTGTGTGCTACAGCAAAATAACCCAAGGCTCCATTGCTTAAGTTGTTGTTTGGATTTGCAGGCGGCGGGTCAAATGGTGTTCCACTTCTGCTTTGTTGAGCATTTACATCTGTCAAAAACTTATAATACTCTTCTGTAACAGCAAACTGCTCCACACGCACTGTGTCATCTTCTTCCACATCAAAAAGTATGGGGCGTGGCAACTTGCCCAAAGCTATCTCACCCAAAATATCATTTACATTAAATAAAGAGTTGAGTAACGAAACAGAACCAAACCGATCGTCATCCAGGTCAGCAGATTTTAAAGTGTCATTTCTATATGTTTTGAAAAGATAAAAGTTTGTTTTAAAACTGTCCGATTTCCCTTGCAAGAAAACGTAATTCCCAGAAGGGAACGACCTGTCATTTGGAGGCAAGAAAAACGACATTAGAGTGTCTATAGCAAAGGCATTTTGTAATTGCTCCTTAGCAGTATACGTTTGGCCATTATAAACCACATTAAGAGCATACGAATTGCCAATAATGCACTGATGCGAATCTGCAGACACATACATTCCTGTATCTGTATAGTATAGATAAACGGTGTCTCCACCCAGTTCTGTTATAAAGACTAAGGCACTTGATACGTCATCTGCACTGTCTTGGTCAAAATAAGGTTGACTTAAAGAAAGTTTTACTCTCCAAATGTCTTTGACGTTGTAAATCTCGCTTTCTATAACCAATCTAGGGTCTTCAGAAGGTATTTCTATATCTACTATTTTTTCGCAGGCTGCGAATATCAGCGAGGCTATTATTATATATAAAATATTTTTCATTTTTGGTTCTATTTAAAATTCAAAATTCCAAGTTATGGCTGGTATTATTTTGAAGAGGGTGGTTTGAAAAGCAGCTGTGTTACCCACTTGTGCATCCGGAAACTTCTTTAAATCAGCCTCTCCAACTTCTCTAAAGTAAATAGCGTATGGGTTTTCTCTATTGTAAAGATTATAGACAGAAAAGTTCCAATTGCTTTTAAACCTTTGATCTGGCTTCTCTTTACTCTTTAGCGTAACTCCAATATCTGCTCTATGATAAGCCGGCAATCTGAAGTTGTTTCTTTGTTGGTCATTGTAATTAGACTGCCACTCTCCGTTATAAAAATACTTGCTCACCGGAGTAGTAAGGGGCTGACCACTTGCAAACACAAAAGAGGCTGTAGCCAAAAGTCTTTTAGTAAACTTCTGAGTAAACACTACAGACAAATTATGCCTTCTATCGAAACCAGCAACGTACGGATTGTTGCCACTTATTCCATCTATTTGTCTCATTGTTTTGGCCCAAGTATAAGACACAAAACCACTTGATTTGCCTTCCGTCTTGGCTACGTAGAACTCTGCTCCGTAAGCCCATCCGTCTCCTGTAAGCAACTCGCCGTCTAGTTGGTCGTTAAACGCCAGAGCAGCATTGTTTCTGTAGTCTATTTGGTTATCCATCCACTTGTAATACACCTCTGCAGATGTTTCAAGTCCAATATCAAAGTTCTTGAAAAGACCTACTGCTACCTGATCTGCTCGCTGTGGCTTTACATTCTCATTTACACTAAACCATTGGTCCGTTGGAAATGCAGAAGCTGTATTAGTTGCTTGTTGTACATACTGAAAAGTTCTATTGTAAGATCCCTTTATGGCTGTGGTCTTATTTAAGTTATAGCTTACAGATGCCCTTGGCTCTAACCCCCAGTAGGTATTGTAAAACTCGTTTTTGCCATATATTGCCGTATCGGTAAGAGCATCTATAGGCTCAAAAGTTTCTTGACTTTTAGTGTAGGTATATTCTGAACCACCAATATTAGAAAAACTAGATAGTCTAAGACCATATCTGAAGTTTAACCTAGTACTGTGCTTATACTCATGATCTACGTACCAGCCGCTTTCTAGTGCTTTTCTTTTTTCAAGTTGTGTTTCTTGGAAAATAAGACCCGACTCTTCGTTATTAGGAGCAAATAGTCCCGGATTGAAACGATGATAAATAACCTGACCGCCAAAGTTTAGTTTACTCTTTTGGTTGATAAAGTTGGTCCAATCCGATTTGATGTATACATCATTAATAGATTGATCTAAACCAAAACTAGCGTTTTCTGCAAAATTAATATCCACACCGTAGTTGAAGTCACTATATACAAGTGACGTATTCACGAACATTTTTTCGTTTACTAAATGATTCCACCTTAGTGTGGCTGTAGCATTTCCCCAATTGATACCAAACAGCTCGCTTAGTCCTAACACATCTCTACCAAAATATCCACTTACGTAAAGTCTATCTTTATCGCTTAGCTCATAATTTGCTTTTAAATTCAAATCATAGAAAAAGAGCTTACTGTTTTGAATGTTTTCATTTGGGGCAAGCGGTAAAAATATATCCGCATAGCTTCTACGTCCTGCTATCATAAAACTGGATTTGTCTTTTACTATAGGTCCTTCTAAGGTCAGTCTACTAGATATGGTGCCAATTCCTCCAATGGCTGCAAACTTCTTGGCATTACCATCTCTCATTTTTATATCTACAATGGAGGACAATCTACCTCCATATTTTGCAGGGATACCTCCTTTGTACACTTCTAGATCTTTCACAGCATCTCCATTAAATACACTAAAGAAACCAAGCAAGTGAGATGCATTGTAAACCGTGGCCTCATCTAGCAAAATTAGATTCTGGTCTTGTGAGCCGCCGCGTACATTAAACCCACTATTTCCTTCGCCAGCAGACTGAATGCCGGGCAGTAAGGTTATCGTTTTCAAAATATCAACCTCTCCAAATATTACAGGTATTTCCTTAATCTTGGCAGTCTCCATTTTTACCACACTTATCTTCTTGTTCTCTACTTTTCTCTCTAAGGCTTTTGCACTGACCACAGCTGTACCTATAACACTCACGGCAGAGCCAAGCTCTATGTTTACAGTTTGGTTATCATTCAGCACTATTGTTTTCACGTTGTCTTTATACCCTAAGTATCTGTAGGTAAGCTCATAGGTGCCTTTTTCTAAAGAAATCGAGTAAAAACCATATTCGTTGGTAATAGCTCCGCCTCCACCCTTTATTAAAATAGTAGCACCCAGAAGCGTTTCGCCATTTGATGCATCCTTTACTCTGCCACTCACCGTATACTGCTGTGCAAAAGCTATAAAGACAAAGAGTAAGCCGAGGGCCATTGTTATAATTCTCATATGTATTGTAATGTGTACTGCAAACGTATCAAATCGCGGTCCTTTAAGTTGCCTGACTCGTTTATTCAGCACTTAAATAAGACAAATAAGCCCCCAACTTGTTCTATGTCTCTGGTAAATATTTCGTTTAAACCCTTTAGAACATTCGCACTTCTCGATTTTATCACAAGTCAATTCAAAAAACTTTAAGAGAATAACACGTGCAGTTTATCATATTTGCAGCAAAATGCTTGTGTATATACTTTTTGTTGTTGGATTTGTGCTACTCATAAAAGGAGCAGATTGGTTAGTGTCTGGTTCTGCTTCGGTAGCTAAAAAATATAATATTTCAGACTTAGTAATAGGTCTCACAATAGTGAGTATGGGAACCAGTATGCCCGAGCTCATAGTGAATATACTAGCCAGCACAAGTGGAGCTTCAGAAATAGCCATAGGCAATGTAGTTGGCTCTAACATAGCCAACATTTTACTGATTCTAGGCGTGGCTGCATTTATCTATCCTCTCACTATCAGGGAAAGCACTGTGATGTCAGAAATTCCCTTTTCTATCGTTGCGATACTTTTAGTTGCTTTCGCGGCAAATGCTCCCATTTTTAACCCCGATTATTCCCTAATGATTAGCCGGTTAGATGGGGTGGTGTTTGTATTATTCTTTGCCCTCTTCATGGTTTATATCATAAAACTAGCCAGAGAAGGGCGAGCAGATATGATAGAAGAAACACCGGACACGGTTTTGCCAATGGGTAAATCTATCTTGTTCATTTTGCTGGGTATGATTGGCCTTTTTCTAGGAGGCAAGTGGGTGGTAGATGGGGCTATTAAAATAGCAGAACATTTTGACATAAGTCAAAACCTAATAGGACTTACTATAGTAGCCATAGGCACATCGCTGCCAGAGCTTGTTACTTCTGCTATGGCAGCATATCGTAAAAACACAGACATAGCAGTGGCCAATGTTGTGGGGTCTAACATATTTAACCTCCTCTGGGTACTAGGTATCAGTGCTATGATAAGCCCTATGACGTATGACCCAGTAGTGAATGCAGATATAATTGTGCTGTTAGTTGCTACATGTCTTATCCTTTTTAGCCTTATGACCGGCCGAGCCAAAAATCAAATAGGCAAACCAACTGGCGTCTTCTTTTTAGCCTGTTACATAGCATATATAGCTTTTCTTATCTATAGAGGATAGTCCTTTTTGAGTATATTTGAGTATATGAAAAAATATACTTTCTTGCTTATTCTTGTTGGTCTTGCAACATTCTCTATGGCTCAAGACCCTCTTTTCACTCAAAAAACAGGCAACATTAATCACTTCAACCCTGCACTAGTAGGTGCACAGAGTGACTTTGGAGTGCAGCTGAACTATAGAAACCCGTGGCCAACTCTTCCAATTAATCTAGTTACATATTCATTATTGACCAACTACAACCTTAAAAATGGTTTGGGTTTTGGGCTAGAGGTGAAAAGTGATATTGTAGGAAGCACAAGAAGTGACGCCTTAAAGGCAAATATTAATCACGCTTTTAGCAAAAACGGTTTTGAAATAAAAACGGGTGCAAATATTGGAATCTTACAAAACAGCATAGATGTAACCAAGCTAAACTTTAGAGGCCCAAACGACCCAATCCTAAATGAGATAAATGAACACAGCCCAAAAAGAGGAGTGTCAATAGACATAGGTGCAGCATCATACTACAAAGGATTTCTGCTTGCACTTTCGGTAATGCAAATTACCGAACCTAATATGGATATACTGCCAAATGCTGACGGAGCACTACCAAGAAGGTTTGTAAGTAGCATAGCCTACCTAAAAGAGTTTGACCATATTGCTCTTACTGGAATGGCAACATTTCAGCATCAACATGTATCGTCCTTGCTCGAAACACAAATCTATAGTCAATACAAGTTCATAAAACTGGGAGTGGGCTACCATCAAAGATTTGGAAGTTTTCGCAATTCAGATTTTTTCTCCGCCGCTTTAGGGATTCAGTTCGACAAGTTCTCAGTAGGGTATTCCTATGATGAAGATGTATTTAACTCTTCTAGAGTATCATACGGTGGTGTGCATCAAGCTACTGCGGCGTGGTACATCAAGGGATTAAACAAAGAAAGTGGAATGAGTAGGTTGATGAATGTGCTTTTATAATTCCATCACCACCTGAAACACCGTCTCGCCGACCGCATTCAATGTGTTTTTGTCTATGGAGCTCATATTGTCACTGTGTCTGTGCCAGAACTCACCAAAACCTGTGTTGTTTACCACATCATAGTGTATGATATCCAAAGTAGGAATCCCTCGTATTTCATTGATAAAGAGATGGTCGTCTATCAACTGGCCACCTTGGTAATTTACAAAATGATTGCCGTGACCTAGCTTGTTGGCTGTTTTCCAGACTTGTTTTACATAGCGTTGAGCATATTGCCACGAGTGCCCTTCTATAGCGAATACAGCGTCCTTAGGCCCCACCATGTCTAGCAAGATCCCAAAGCGTGCAACATAGTTGGGTTTATGTGGTGTTTTAGACCAATACTGAGAACCCAGACACCAGCTCTCTGCTGCTCCTCGGCTATCTCCCATATCTTCAGCATCAAAGAATATAATATCTACCCCAGCATCTGGACGCTGAGCCTGTAGCTGACGAGCTATCTCTATGAGCACTCCTACTCCACTAGCTCCATCATTTGCCCCATCGGCAGGTTCTGTAGGTCTTTCTAGATCTTGGTCTGCCATAGGTCTCGTATCCCAATGAGCACAAAGCAATATTCGCTTTGTTTGTTTGGGGTTTATAGTGCCAATAATGTTTTTTATCTCAACTTTATTGCCTTTGTAACTTGTAGCACTTCCATACTGCGTAAAGGCTGTGTCGCAAAACTGAGCAAGTTTATTCTGCAGATAAATGGCCGCCTTAGCATGAGCAGAAGTCCCAGGAACTCGCGGCCCAAAATCTACCTGCTCCTGCACATATCTGTACGCACTATCTGCATCAAATTTTAAGGTAAATGCCGGTTTTGTAGTTGTAGATTGCTTTTCTGCCGTGTCCTTCGGTTGGTCTTTGCAGCCCGTTATACAGGTGAAAAGCAGAAAGCTAACAGCTAAAAATTTTTTAGTCAGTCTCATTAGTTCAATTTATAGGTACTTCCTTCTTTGTCATCCATCACTTCTATGCCGGCCGCCTTGAGGCCATCGCGTATCTTGTCTGCAGTAGGCCAGTCTTTGTTTTCTTTGGCAGCTTTACGTATGTCTAGCACCATATTCATAACGCCATCTAGAGCTTCGTTATTTCCTGCTTCTTCAGAGTGTAATCCAAGTATTCCAAAGGTGAATGTATGAAAGGTCTCATGAAGAATAGCTTTCTCCTCTGACTTGATTTTTAGGTTCTTAGCGTCTATCTCGTTGATCCATTTAGCCGCTTCGAATAATGTAGCTATCGCCTGCGGTGTTGCCATATCATTATTCATTTGCTCGTAGAGTTTATCTTTCCAAGCCTGCACGTCCATGTCACTGCTTTCAGAAGTCGGTAGCCCTTCAGACTTGGCAGCTGCATTCATTAGTCGTTGATAGCCTTTTTCTGCTGCTTGTAGTGCTTCGTTACTAAAATCTAGGGTGCTTCTGTAGTGTGCTTGCAGCAAGAAGAAACGCAAAGTCATAGGAGTGTACGCCTGCTCTAACAAGTGGTGGTCTCCGCTAAATAGTTCTTCTATCAACACGCCGTTATTCAAACTTTTTGCCATTTTTTGACCGTTGATAGTAATCATATTATTGTGCATCCAGTATTTTGGAGTGTTGTGCTTACAAGCCGTCGTTTGGGCTATCTCACTCTCGTGATGTGGAAAGAGCAAATCCATACCACCTGCGTGTATATCAAACTGATTACCTAGATATTTCTCGCTCATAGCGGAGCACTCTATATGCCACCCTGGAAACCCAAGACTCCACGGACTATTCCATTTCATAATATGCTCCGGAGTTGCTTTTTTCCAAAGAGCAAAGTCATTTGGATTCTTCTTTTCTTCTTGACCAGCAAGAGTTCTTCTGTCTTCGCCAGCTCCCGCTATCAGGTCTTCTAGTTTGCGTCCGCTTAGCTTACCGTAGTCGTTTGTTTCTGCATATTTCAACACATCAAAATACACCGAACCATTGCTCTCATATGCAAATCCATTGGTAATGATTTCCTGTATCATCTCTATTTGCTCTATGATATGACCGCTGGCTCTAGGCTCTATGCTCGGAGGTAATACATTCATTTTTTGCAGAGCATTGTGATATGCATTCGTATACTGCTGAGCCACTTCCATAGGCTCTACCTGATTAGCTTTGGCTATCTTTCCTATCTTGTCTTCTCCTTCGTCTGCATCGTTTAGCAGGTGGCCCACATCTGTGATATTTCGTACGTAGCGAACCTTATAATCCGAGTGTGAAAGGTAGCTAAAAAGCACATCCATCATCACTGCACCGCGGCTAGGCCCTAAGTGTGGATCTCCGTATACCGTAGGGCCGCAGAGGTACATCCCCACAAAAGGTGAATTTATAGGCTGGAACTCTTCGGTTTGCTTACTAGTGTATTGTATATATGAAGTCTAGAAGACATAGGGCAAATATAGTAAGGGGAGCGGAATGGTGGATGGCGGGAAGTGTGAAAGAGTAAATGAGTTAAAAAGAGAGAGAAGAAACGTTGTTAAAGAGAAAACTATATCTTGGATTACTCTTGAAATAAAATCCCACTCTTACTTATCTCACATAGAAACGAAGGCTTTGTACCTATTTTTTGTAGTCCAATTATATTGTCAGACAGAATCTGTATTAGCTGCTCATTAGAAATGTTCCCTAAATTAACTTTTAAGACTTTCTTCGGTTTTCTTTTAAGTAAAAAGCTGTCTTTGAAGTCCTTATCTTTGGTTAAAATGACAAAGTCGTTCTCGTCACAAAATCGAGAAATGACTGCGTCTTTTGTGTTCCATTTATCTGGGAGTTCATTTACATGTTTCACATTCAGCCCTTGGTCTCTTAAAAAATTAAAAACCTTAAAAGAAATATGGACGTCACATAAAATATTCACTATGCAACATCTTGAAGATTGTTGCCAGAGACGTAGAGCTTAGCAAAATTTAAACACGCTAGAATGTCCTCTTTCTCTAATTCAGGATGATCTTCTATAATTTCATCTGTAGACATTCCTGAGCCCAACATGTCAAGAATAACCTCTACCGGCCAACGCATGCCACGTATGCAAGGTTTTCCGTGACATATCTCTGAGTCTATGGTTATTCTATCTTTCATTGTTTCACAAATATAGTGAAGAGTTTTAAAACCCAATCTTAGCATCTTCCTCAGTCATTGTTTTTCCATCTTCAGACTCTTTTATCCGTTCTTCCAATTTTTCTATGAAAATCAGCTTCTCAACCAATTGATCTAATGAAAACTCCTCAGGAAAGTCTTTTAAATGCTCTTTTACTTTTGTTTTAGTTAACATCTCTATTTCTAACTAATAAGATAGTGCTTTTATTTTAGAACTGTTCGATTTGCTTACTTAGTGTATTGTATATATGAAGTCTGGAAGACATAGGGCAAATATAGTAAGGGGAGTGGAATGGTGGATAGTGGGAAGTGTGAAAGAGTAAAAGCGTTCATATGCTAAGGGGTAAAAGTAGAAAGGTAAAGTGTGAAAGCTTAAACAGCAATTGAAGCAATAAAAACAGCTAACGAACGTTAGTGGCGTTTATCCCTCTTATAGGGCATATAAACGCTACAAAATTCGTATACTTGCGTTTATACTAATGTTATGCCCAATGTAAAAATCGAACTCAAAATAAACACCTACTTTGAGTTAAAAAAAAGACATATTTAAAAAATGACAAAACGTTTTATTATAATTATTTTAACAATTCTATCAAGTATAACACTATCTGCTCAAGACACTTTAAAACTTGACACAATTAAACAACTTGACGAAGTAATAATGATTTACCAAGCAGATAAGTCTACTCCTATCACTTATCAAAACATTAACCTCAAAGAATTAAAGGCAAAATCAACTGGACAAGAGCCTTCATTCATCTTATCAGAAACTCCTTCTATTACCAATTATTCGGACGGAGGAAACTCTCAAGGATACGCTTATTTTAGATTAAGAGGGATTGACCAAACAAGAATAAATTTAACACTAGACGGAGTTCCATTAAACGAACCTGAAGACCAAGGGGCTTATTTTTCAAATTATCCAGACATACTAAATTCAGTTAGCCGAATTCAAATTCAAAGAGGAGTTGGAACCTCAAAAAATGGAGCGGCAAGTTATGCAGGAAGTGTTCAACTATTCTCTCCTAACCTCAGAGATTCTACCAAGACAACTTTTGGATTTAGCTATGGTTCATTCAATAGTTTACGTGCTTTTGGAGAATATAATAGTGGAATTAAAAATAAAAAAGCAGTTTATGTAAGAGCTTCACAAGTATATTCTGACGGTTATAAATATCATTCTTCTAATAATTCGCAATCCGTTTTTGTAAGTAGTGGTTTATTTTATGATAAGTCTACTTGGAAATTAAATGTATTGGCTGGTCAACAAAAAAATGAAATGGCTTGGCTTGGTGTTGCTGATTCATTAATAGATATAGATAAAAGAAGTAATGCGAATTCTAAGCAAGAAAAAGACAGATTCTTTCAAAGCCTAGTCCAACTTCAAAACAATTGGCAGATTAATCAATCTTCCTTCCTCCAATCTAGTGTTTACTATACGTTCTTAAAAGGGAATTATGATTTTGACTTCAATAATTTTTTAGGATTAGCTTCTACCGAAGAATTATATAATTATGCATTTCAATCTAACCTTGTTGGTTTTTACAGTAATTATTCTTTTTCAAAAAAGAAATTTAATTTAAAAACTGGAGTTCACGGTAATATTTACAACCGAAAACACACTGGAAGTGAAAAAAGCTTAGGCGAATTATATCAAAACACTGGCTTCAAAAATGAAGTAAGTGTTTTTACTAAAGCCGACTACTCCATTAAGTGGCTAAGCATTTTTGCAGACATCCAATATCGCTATGTAGATTTTGATTATACTGGGGACGTATCTTTACAAAAATTAAATTGGAATTTTCTCAATCCAAAAGCAGGTTTAAGTGCCTCTCCCAATCGTAATTCAGTTTTTTATTATAGTATAGGTAGTACAGGTAGAGAACCAACGAGAAATGATATGTTTGGCGGAAATGATGATTTATTAGCAGATAGTTTTGGCAATCCTATTTTATCAAATACAAAAGCCGAATATGTGCTTAATCACGAATTGGGAATTAGATATCAAAAAAGGAAGTTGAATTTAAATCTGAATATTTACTATATGGATTTCAAAAATGAAATTGTATTGGATGGAAAATTTGGACCAAATGGATTGGCACTTACCAATAATGTCGAACAAAGTATTAGAACAGGTATTGAAACAACTATTTCATACAAAATCAATACTTATTTTTCTATTGTCAATAATTCCTCTTTCAACTATAGTAGGATAAAAGAACAATCTGAAAGTTTTAGTCCAATATTGACTCCGCCAATTATTATAAATCAAGAAGTTATTTTTGAGAAAAACAATTTTACGATTGCATTATCGGGAAGGTATCAACATAGTTCATTTATAGACTTTGCTAATACTGAATCTGTAAAATCTTATTTCTTATTGAATAGTCGTGTGAGTTATACAAACAAAGGTTTTCAGTTTTCATTGTTTTTAAATAACATTACCAATACAAAATACTTTAACCAAGGTTATGTTGATTTTGACGGAAGCAATAAGTATTTTGTGCAAGCTCCTATTAATTTATACACTTCAATTCAATATCGTTTTTAATGCAAATTTTTGATATAAATAATGTTGCTTTTGAAATTCTAAACTATCCTATTAGTTATGTTGAATTAATAGCCACCTTATTCGGTTTAGTTTCTGTTTACCTTGCTACAAGAACAAATATTCTTACTTGGGCAACTGGAATTATAAATGAATTATTTCTGTTCATTTTATTTTTCCAAGTACAATTATATGCTGATATGTTTCTGCAAATCTACTTTTTTGTAGTTACGCTTTTCGGCTGGTACAATTGGAAAAAGACACCTAATAAAAATAGTATAACTACAATCAATTTAAGAACAAAAACTTGGATTGCTAGCATAATAATTATAGGGACACTAATTGCAGGTTACCTACTTAGTAATATTCACAGGTATTTACCACAATACTTTGAAATAGAAGCTACCTACCCTTATATCGACTCTTTGGTAATGGTTCTAAGTATTATTGCAACTATATTACTTGCAAAAAAGAAATTAGAAACTTGGTATTTATGGATTATAGTTGATGTAATTTGTGTGTTTTTATTCTTCAAAAAAGGAATAGTCTTTTTAGGCTTGGAATATATTATATTTCTTGGATTGGTAATTTATGGTTTATTGAACTGGAAAAAACAACTGAACAATGATTAAAGCATTTGTTTTTGGGAAGTTTTTGCCGTTTCATAAAGGACACGAAGCAATGATTCGTTTTGCATTAACGAAATGTGATTTTCTAACTGTACTTATCTGTTGTAGCGACAAAGAAAAAATCACAAATACAATTAGAAAAAATTGGATTGAATCTACTTTTAAAGAAGCTCGAAATATTGAAGTAAGAGTGTTTAATTACCTAGAAAATGACTTACCAAATACTTCCATATCCTCTTCAGAAGTTTCAAAAATTTGGTCTGAGACATTTAAAAATATATTACCAGATTATGATTTGGTTATCACTTCAGAAAAATATGGCAACTATATAGCCGATTTTATGGATATAAAACATATTTCTTTTGACAATAAAAGGCGAATAAATCCTGTTTCAGCAACCAGTATTCGCCAAGATTTATTTAAGAACTGGAATTTTTTACCCGATAGCGTTAAACCTTATTTTGCAATCAAAATTATCATCTTAGGAACAGAAAGTGCAGGGAAAACTGTATTATCCGAAAAACTAGCAAAATATTACAATTGTAGCATTGTTGCAGAAGTAGGTAGAGAATTGGTTGAAAACTCAAATTCATTTCAATTTGAAACTCTACACCTTATAGCTTACGCACACTCCAAACGAATTAATAATGCTGTTTTGGGTAAAAATCCGCTTATCATAATTGATACAGATATTCACATTACAAAGTCCTATTCCAAATTTACATTCGCAAAAGAACTAAATGTAAATGACGATATATATAATTCAAACAAAGGAGATTTGTATATTTACCTCAATAATGACGTGAAGTATGTTCAAGACGGAACAAGGTTAAACGAAGCTGATAGAAATTCATTAGATATTTCACACAGAGAAATATTAGAACAATATAATATTGACTTTGTGGAAATTAGTGGAAATTGGAATCAACGGTTTGAAAAAGCTGTAAATGAAATTGACAACCTGATGTCAAAAAATAAAAGAAACAAAGGGCATAATCGAGTAGACCGCCCCGCTAATTAAAG
>JBDNFQ010000020.1:0-9516 GCA_041689715.1 Bacteroidia bacterium | reverse complement strand
CGGTATGTTAGCAGCAGGCACGTACGCTAGCCTGAGCGGTACAAGTGTATTTTGGGATTTCGTAGAACTACCTAGCCAACTGATGGAAAACTGGTGCTACGAGAAAGACTGCCTCGATCTATTTGCTAAGCACTACGAAACTGGAGAAGCTATCCCTGCGGAGTACATCGATAAAATCAAAAAATCTGGCAACTTCATGGCCGGAATGGGAACTATACGCCAAGTAGGTTTGGGTAAGATAGATATGGGATGGCATAGTATTGGTCACACTGAGCGTAGTCGAAGTGCAACCAATACTGCCACTGAATTACACCCTTCGACTCCGCTCAGGATGACTTCAGTCAAAGAGTTTGAAGCAAAGCAACTCGAAGGGCTAGACTTTTATCCTGAGGTAGAAGAGACTTGCACAAGTACCTCGTTTTCGCATATCTTCCAAGGTGGGTATAGTAGCGGATACTACAGCTATAAATGGGCAGAAGTACTAGATGCAGATGCATTCGAAGCATTCTTAGAAAAAGGAATATTTGATAAAGAAACGGCCAAGAGCTTCCAAGAAAACATCCTCTCTGCCGGCGGCACAGAACATCCGTCTATTCTATACAAACGTTTTAGAGGTAGAGATGCTAAGCCAGATGCGTTGTTGAAAAGAGCTGGGTTGGTGTAAGACAAGTTTAAATTTAAGTCTAAGATTAAGTTAGAAGGTTGAATAGAGGAAGGTTCAAGGTTTAATAAAGGAAGGTTTCCACCACGGCGGACAAGAAGGTTGAATAAGGGAAGGTCTAATAATAGAAGGTTTAAGGCTGAATTAAGGAAGGGTAAATAAGTGAGTAATCGTTTTTCGCAGAGGATAGAATAACAGAACCACTCAGACATCTTATATTTGTAAAGAATGAAATTTTCTATAGACATAAACCATCCTAAATCAAAAGAACTAATCGAGCAATTAGCATTGCTCGATTTTGTAAGTTTTGAAGACAACTTCGTCGCAGAAGAACCTATGGCTAGTTATATATCGAAAACTCAAGACTCGAAAAAAGATTTTGACTCTATGGCACTTCCTGGACCAGAGATTAATACTCAAGATTTCGTGAATCATATAAAAGAGGCTGAGAAAGGACCGTTCATATCTTTTGATGATTGGAAAAAACAATGGGAGATCAAGAAGAAGGATTTATTACAAGATATAGGTGCTCAATAAGATCTCCTTCACACAAGCTATTTGCTATCATTGGCTTATCCTTTTTAAAATAGAAGATAACTTAATCCGAGTTTTGACTATAGTGAGTGGAAGACGACTCCGCTCAAGAATAAAGAAATTAAGAGACAAATGAATAAGACAAAATAAAAATTGAAAACAACACAAATAAAATATTTTCATCATTTTCAGCCGGCTTTTGATCTTAGGCATTATTTAGCAGAAAAAGGTTTAACTGTAGACGTTCGCGAGCAGCGAGAGCTATTAGACTTCTATGACCTAGGTCCTCGACTTAACCTATACTATACATTGCATATTTCAGTGGAGGATTTAGAACTATACAAAAGCCTTATTGCAGTATATGCTAACGAATACATAGCCGAGCATAAACTAGAAGGTCACCCAGAGTATTATATCAATTCGCTAAGTAAAAATGAGTTACTAGAAACAATCTATCAGTATGATAATACCAATGAGATAGATTACATACTTGCTAAAAGAAAACTTAACGCTCTGGGAGTAGATCTAACAGATGGTACTTTAGAAACTATACAAGAAATAAGGAAACAGTCCAAGATACAAGATTACTCATCAATGAAACCCTTTGTGCTTGCAGGTTACTTCTTTGCCCTATTTGGAGGTGTTCTTGGCATAGCTATTGGCTACTTTTTATGGAAAGGTAAGACACAAGTGCCTTATGAAGAACAATTTCACATTCACGACGCCCAAACTCACAAACACGGAAAGTATATATTTATTCTATCACTAATAATGTCTCCATTTTCCATTTTTTTCAACTTGTTGACGATGCTCTAAAATGTTTAACTTAATGCTACTGGCCTATTAATCACTTCTGTATCCTTTTACGTGCCCCCCTACAACAAACTAAAATCCTATATTTGACTTCATGCTGCTCACCATCCATGTCATACTCGGTTTCATCGGTCTTACTGCTGGCATCTTTGTATTATTCTTAAAAAAAGGGGAATAATCTAAATAAATATATTAGTTCTATATTCGTAAAATGAAAAACATCTCCTATTTCACATTAGCATTTTGCTCATTACTACTATTTACGCAATGTAAAAAAGAAGAAATCACGTCTGACGTACAATTTTTAACCAATACATATTTTGGCGATTGTTTTTATTATTCCTCTAGTAATGAGAAGAATGTAGTGCTTAGAGATAAAGAGTCGTATGAGTCGTACTTTGCAGCGTTACGCCGAAGCTCATGTAATAGGGACTGCTCAGAAGCTATGCCTACAGCTATAGACTTTGATAAATACACGCTTATAGGACACTGGACCAGTGGCGGCGGATGCTCTGTGGAGTATGACCGTACACTAGAGCAAAAAGGAAACAAAGAAGTCACCTACCATATTACAGTCACGTATTCTGGATTATGCAAGATGCTTATTTCTGACATGAACTGGGCTTTGATACCGAAGATAAAGGATAGGACAGATGTCATTTTTGATGTGGAAGAAGTACATCAGACCGAGTAAGTGTAAAAAAGTAATTTGATGAATAAAAGGTGAAAAATAAGAGAAGTCTAAATAGCCAAAACTGCATTCTTTGGGAGTATATCTAACAAATCCAAGCGATTAGCCAACACCTTACAATTTTGAACATGTTTTCGCTCTAAGGCTATTTCTATATGCTTAGGAAACCTTTTTGACCAGAGCATTTGTAGGCCAACGAATAAAAAAAATTGAAAATATTTGCCATTCCTTTACCTCAGAAATGTAAAAGTAATAACTTCGCTATCTAAATGAATTTTACTGATAGAATCAATAGAGTGGAGGAATCTCTTACCATAGGGATGGCCAAGAAAGCTCGTGAGCTAAAAGCCTTAGGCAAAGACGTTATAAACCTTAGCTTGGGCGAGCCAGATTTTGACACTCCACAGCACATTAAGGATGCTGCTATAGAGGCTATAATGCAAGGTAAAACTAAGTATACTCCAGTAGGTGGCATACCTGAACTAAAGGATGCCATTTGCCAAAAGTTTAAAAGAGACTACAATTTAGACTACTCTGCTAATGAGGTAATGGTAAGCACAGGTGCCAAGCAATGTATTATGAATGTGATACAGTGCCTTGTACAAAAAGGAGATGAAGTACTTATTCCTCTACCCTACTGGGTTAGCTATTCTGCTATGGTAGAGTACAGCGGTGGTACATGTGTTTACGTTCCGTCAAAATTTGAAGAAGGATTTGCTATAGATATAGAAGCTTTGGAACAAAAAATAACTCCCAAAACCAAAGCAATACTCTTCTCAAGTCCTAATAATCCTGCTGGAAGCATGATGACTCAAGAGCAGCTTAAAAAAATAGCTGCTATCGTAAAAAAGAATCCTCAAATCACCGTCATTAGTGATGAGATATACGAACACCTTGTTTTTGAAGAAGAGCACAAAAGCATATCCCAATATACAGAAATAAAAGACCAATTGGTTATTATAAATGGCGTATCTAAAGGATTTGCTATGACTGGATGGCGAGTAGGCTATATGGCTGGCCCAGCAGCACTAGTGAAAGCATGTGACGTACTTCAAGGCCAATTCACTTCGGGTACTTGCAGCATAGCTCAGTGGGCATCTGTAACTGCGATAAATAGCGGCCTGAAACCTACCTACGAAATGGTAAAAATATATAAGGAACGCCGCAATATTATGGTAGAGCTCCTAAGTAAAATAGAGGGCCTAGAAGTAGATACTCCAAAAGGTGCCTATTATCTCTTCCCAAGAGTATCCTCATTCTATGGCAAAACCATAAACGGACACATAATAAAAGACAGTCTTGATTTTTGTAATTACATCTTAGAAGAAGCCCTAGTAAGTATAGTTCCAGGTGTGGCTTTTGGTATGGACGACCATATACGGATAAGCTACGCAAGTGGGGAAAAAGACCTGAGAGAAGCGGCCTCAAGAATAACCAAAGCACTTAGCTAATGAATATATCTAGACTCTTTAATCAATTCGAAAACACTAAAGTATTGGTACTTGGGGATGTGATGATAGATGCCTATTTCTATGGCTCTGTATCTCGAATAAGCCCAGAAGCTCCTGTGCCTATAGTTAATCTAACCAAAAAAGAGCAACGCTTAGGAGGTGCAGCTAATGTAGCTTTGAATCTAAAGTCTCTAGGGGCTGAGCCTATAATTTGCAGTATAAAAGGAAATGATGCAGATGGCCAACGTCTAAAAGAACTTTGCAGAGAAAACGGATTAGTAGCCGATGGATTGATTAATGACTACAATCGTAAAACTACCGTAAAGACAAGAGTAATAGGGAATAGCCATCAGCTCTTACGAATAGACGAAGAAGAGACTGCCGACATAGATGAGTCCGTCGAAGATTTAGTCTATGAAGCTGTGAATAGCTTTATAGACCAAGTGGATGTACTTATTTTTCAGGATTATAACAAAGGACTTTTAACTGAGGGATTGATACAACGTGTAATAGCTCTTTGTACTAACAAAAAAGTGCCCATGGTGGTAGACCCTAAATTCAATAATTTCTATGAATATAAGGGAGTTACACTTTTTAAACCCAATAAAAAAGAGATTCAGCAAGCCGAAAATATCACAGAGAAACTAAACTTAAGAGATATCAAGGTTTTAGCAAGTACTGTACGTCAAAAACTGAATGCTGATAAAATAATGACTACCCTATCAGAGGATGGAGTTATTATTATTAATGAAACAGAGACTATTCATTTGCCTGCTCATGCTCGTAAAATAGTAGATGTAAGCGGTGCAGGAGATTCTGTACTCTCTGTAGCTGCACTATGCGTGGCAGCAGGTATTAGTGACGAAATTACGGCGGCTCTATCTAACCTTGCAGGAGGTATAGTGTGCGAGCAGATAGGTGTAGTACCTATAGACAGAGATCTACTCTTTGGTGAGGCGATGGAACTAAATGTAGGAAGTGGATATTAAGGAATTCTGTAAGCCTCTAATCTAACAAGTCAGGTCTTTTCTCTTGGGTGATTTTTAAAGCTTGCTCGTCACGCCATTCTGCTATCTTACCAAAATGACCACTTTGCAAAACTTCTGGCACTTTTAAGCCATTATAATCTGCTGGACGAGTATATACAGGGGGAGCGAGTAATCCGTCTTGAAACGAATCTGTAAGAGCACTTTCCTCATCAGATATCACACCTGGTATCAATCTACAGATACTATCTGCTACTACTACCGCTGCTAGTTCTCCTCCGCTGAGCACATAGTCTCCTATACTTATTTCTTTTGTGATAATCTCATCACGGATACGCTGGTCTATGCCTTTGTAGTGACCACAGAGAATAATAATATTTTGTTTGAGTGAAAGCTGGTTTGCTGCACTTTGGTTATACACTTCACCATCTGGACACATATAGATAATTTCGTCGTAGTCTCTCTCCGCTTTTAATGCATTTATACAATCAAAAACTGGCTCACAGCGAATAACCATTCCTGCTCCACCTCCATACACGGCATCATCTACCTGCTTGTATTTCCCTAGGCCAAATTGCTTTAAATCATGTAGCACTATTTCTACTATCCCTTTGTCCTTTGCTCGCTGTACAATACTGTGATTGAGCGGACTTTCCATTAGCTTAGGCTGCACCGATATTATATCTATTCTGTGCATCATATTTCTAATAAACCATCTGGTAGAGTAAGCCAAATCTCCTTATTCTCCATAGAGATATAGTCAATAAAATCATCTGCAAGTGGGATATACTTAGTCTCGCCATTATACGGCACCAGTAGCATTATTTGCTTGGGCAACTCAAGAACGTCTTCTACCTTACCTATGGTTCCCTTATGCTTATCTATTACCTCAAAACCAATAAGAGACAACTCAGATTCTTCTGGCAATACTTCAGTATCAGTATATACCTCGATACTAGATATTTCCTCTGCTTTTTCAAAAGTATCTACAAATTCTAAAGACAGAATAGGATCATCCTGCTTTCCTTTAATCCCAATCATTTTATAGGGAATATACAGACCTTGAATTTTTAAAAAAAGAAAATCGTCCCGTTTTAGCGGGACGATTTTTCGGTCCAGCATGAGCTGAACGTCTCCTTTATAGCTATGAGGACGACTGATGTATCCAATACATATCAGGCTGTCCTTGTTTACCATAGCGTATTATGCTTTTTCTTCAGTAGCTTCTTCTGATGGAGCCTCTGGAGTTTCGTCCTTTGGTGCTTCAGCTTCTGCTACTACTGCCTCTGGAGCTGCTTCCTCTGCAGGAGCCTCTTCAGTTACTGGAGCTGCTTCTGCTACAACTTCTTCAGTTGCAGGAGTTTCAGTTGCTTCTACTACTGCTTCAGCTGTTTCTGCCACATCACTTTCTACAGATGCTGCCGCGGCTGCATCTTCTGCTACACCTACTGGTGCATTTCTTTCAGCAATTGCCTTACGTCTAGCTTCTTTGATTTCAATTTCTTTAACGTGAGCTGCTGCTGCTGTATCTGCTGCTGCCTTAGCCAATCCGTCAGATTTCTCTCCTACTTTACCTGCTTTATCATTCATCCAAGCTGCAAATTTTTCATCTGCTTGTTCTTGAGTGAATGCACCTTTAGCCACACCACCATTAAGATGATGTCTGTGCATAGCACCTTTGTAAGAAAGTATTGCTCTACAAGTGTCAGTCGGAACTGCACCATTACCTAACCAACGAACCGCATCATCCAGGTTTAGGTCTATTGTAGCTGGATTGGTGTTCGGATTATACGAACCAATTCTCTCAATAAATCGACCATCCCTAGGAGCTCTTGCATCCGCCGCCACAATGTAGTAGAAAGGTTTTCCTTTTCTTCCTTGTCTACGAAGTCTTAATTTTACCATTTTTATTTTTTTTAATCCCGCTGGTTCTCCTTCTTCCAGCAGGGCTGCAAAAGTCGCCTTTTATTCTTATTCTACCAACAATTTTTCTCTATATATAAAGACTAAAAAGTAACTCGTAAAAAGTACCCTTCTGAGAACACTGATAATTCATACTTGAGTGACCACAATTTCACTTTATCGTAACCCGAAAATCACGTCAGTCTTCACTATACCTTGGCTATGCCTTAAAGAGATTAGATCCAGCTCTCGATAGCTATCAAGATAGCTATCTACCAATACTTTTATCCAGCTTAGCTCTGCTTTTAGCCTCCAGTGCTCGCCATCTGCTTTGTGTAACACTACAAACATTCTGTTTTTGGCATGAAACCGTTGCTGCTCGCTTTGGTTTATATAGAGCCACTTTACCAGTTCTTTTGGGTGCTGCTGAGCAAAATCAACATCCTTCCCAAAACCGCTAGGAAATATGCTGGTCTTATGATCGAAAGCCAATCCATTAATATAAAAATCCTTCTCACGATCTTTATCATTTTTTACCTTGCGAACTTTAGCATGTGTACTAAAAATATGCTCTACCGCCATAGCACTTTGAAAATTGTACCATCTATTTAGAGCATAGTTCCTAAGCTCTTCGTATTTACGGTGCGTATTAAACTCATCATATATCTTAGCCACCACAACATCAAAGTCTGCAATCTTGTATATAAAATTAGTCTGTGCATCCCAAATATCCGCCTGCTTCCTGCCCCACTTATAGTCAGATGCCCAGCGTTTTTTGAGTTGTATTTCTACGTGTTCCAGATTCACTGCGGCAAAGGAACGAAATATCAAACTGAAGTCTAAGCATAAGTCTAAATAAGAAGGAATAACTTTGTGATGCTAAAAATACCAGAATGCAAGAAGATCAGCAAAACATAATCATATACAACACATCAGACGGCCAAACGTCTGTACAGCTCCACACCAAAGATGGCATGGTCTGGATGAACCAAGCACAGCTGGCTACACTTTTTGACACCTCTAAGCAAAACGTAGGTCAGCATATATCTAACATATTGACAGAAAATGAGTTAGAAGAAAAATCAGTTGTAAAGAATTACTTTACAACTGCCGCAGATAGTAAGGAGTATGAGGTTACTTTCTATGCCTTAGACATGGTCCTTGCCATAGGTTTTAGAGTACGAAGCATGCGTGGCACTCAGTTTAGAAAATGGGCAAACACGCACCTTAAAGAGTATCTCATCAAAGGTTTCGTGATGGATGATGAGCGGCTAAAAAATCCAGATGGTCGCCCTGATTATTTTGATGAATTTTTAGAACGTATTCGTGAAATACGCACTTCTGAAAAACGTTTTTATCAAAAGGTACGTGAACTCTTCTCACTCAGCAGTGACTATGACAAGTCGGACAAGGCTACTCAGATGTTTTTTGCAGAGACGCAAAACAAACTCCTATATTTGTAATAAACCAATTACTATTTAACCTAGGGGTTGCGTTTGTAACTTGAATGTGGCTACCAAACGTTGTATACTATGACTAAAGTATTAAAGAATTAAGAAAATATGAATTTACTACCTACCATTTATCGTTCTTTTACCTTACAATTCTTTCTATTAATAATTTCATTCAATACGCTTATAGCCCAAGATGCTAATCAGGTTGTAGATCAGGTTAACTTAGCTGTGAATAAATTAAACAATCTCCATTTCAAGACAACTTACTATTCAAAGTATTATTCGGATAATGACACAAGTCGAGTTGACTGCGAAACTTGGTTAATCAAAACCAAAACAGATACGGTTCTTGGTATGTATATTCGAAGCGTAGGCCAATATGAGTATGGCCATATAGAGGATTTTCATAAGGGGGTAACTTCTTGGATGATTCAACATGACAAAGACACGATTATTAAGTATGACCAGACTAAAGGTCATTGGGACGGCTTCAATGGAAACATGAAGACTAACTGGACCACCAAAACACCCTTAAACATAGGTATTCATTATGACGATAAAGAGGACAGTATATCAATAAAGCAACTTGAAAATGGTGATTGGTTTATCCAACTATTTTCCCCAGACATATTGGAGTATTCAATTTATGACATTAAAGACGTGTGGTGGGTAGATCGCAAAACAATGCTCCCCTACCGTTCAATAAACCATTGGAAAATGGAAGGAAGAGAGACATACAACGAGCTAAATATTGAACTATTGGATACTGCCCAAAGTATTGTAAATTCTGGATTAAATAAGCCTTTGCCAGATTATCCGATAATCGACTTTGTCAAACCTGACCCTAAACAATTCGAACCCTTAACAAAAGGTACAAAGGCACCCAAATTAAACGGATACTTTCTCCAAGATTCCTCTGCTTTCGACTTAGCTAATTACCTTGACTCACCGCTTATCATGATTGACTTTTGGTACCAATCATGCGGTCCTTGCATTAGAGCAATACCCTACCTAGATTCACTTG